>JAPPPH010000149.1 GCA_028817635.1 Verrucomicrobiales bacterium
GCCGCTCTTCCGAGTGCGTTTACCCTGAGCGAACTGTTGGTCGTCATCGCCATAATTGCCATCCTCGCCTCGTTGCTACTCCCTGCATTATCCAAGGCCAAGAGCACAGCGACCGGGGCGGTGTGTCAATCCAACCAAAAACAGATCGGTTTGGCCTGGTACATGTATCAGGATGAAAATGACGGCAACATGATGGCCGCCGAGTACAAAGGACGGCTTCTGGCTGGCGGAATGTTTTTTCCAATCGATTGGCCGTGGCCACCGCCGGGCATCAAAAATAATGAACAGGCACTAGCTTACATCAAGGAGCGCTTGGAAATGAGTCCCCTATGGCCATACGCATCCTCGCACGAAGTCTACAACTGCCCGGGCGACGGACGCACGAAGTTGCAGTGGGGCAAGGGCTGGACGTTTGATTCTTACGCCAAGGCGGGTGGTCTTAACAACACCGGCAATATGGGCTGGGCTGATGGCATGCGGCTGCACATCACCAAGTTTTCCCAAATCATCAATCCGAGCGACAAGTACGTGTTCGTGGAGGAGAGTAGCAAGTATGCCGGAGGCCACGGCGGTGCTAATTTAGGCCCATGGGCGCTTGATCCTGAGAACAAGCAATGGATTGATCCGGTTGCGGTTTGGCACAACGGCGCAAGCACGTTCAGCTTTGCCGATGGCCATGCGGAGAGCCATCGCTGGCTGGAAGTCGCCACCAGACAGTCGTCGGGTGATAATAGTCAATTCTTTTGGTCAGGTCCGAAAAACGACCGAGATTTCGCATGGTGTCTCGAGCGATACGCCTGGAAAGGCAACAGCCGCCCATAACCCGCTTGGCCAAGCGAGGGGTAGGGACGGCTGTCCCCAGCCGTCCTCGATCCTCCCGCCGCGTCGAGGAGCAATGCGACAGCGTCATGGAGTGCGGCGCTGCACGCCGCTTTGAAGTTGGAAAAACTACCAAAAGTGTCGCCCCATCAGGGCTCACTTTTTTATCAACCGTCCGACCCGGGGCTGACGCCCCGGGCTATCCTCTGTCGCCCCTTCGGGGCTTCCCGCTTGGCCAAGCGAGAGGTAGGGACGGCTGTCCCCAGCCGTCCTAAAAAAACCAAAGCACGCCAAGACGGCACGTCAGTTTTGTACTGTTAACGGACGCAGATGAACGCAGATTGGCAGGATAAAAAATGATCGGTGAATATCCGTGAAATCTGTGTCTCAATCCAAGGACGGCTGAGACAGCCGTCCCTACCTTGGCCAATCAGGTGAGCTGCTCGAAGGCGGCGAGTACCTGATCGATTTCTTCACGGTTGACGGTGAGATTGGTGACGGCGCGGAGGGTGTTTGGGCCGGTGTCGAGCAGGCGCACATTCAAGTCGTCCAGGCGCTTGGCCAGGGCGGCGGCACTTTGTTTGCCGGTGTCGATGAATACCATGTTGGTCTCGGCGCCGGCTTCGTCCACCGACAGTCCGGGGAGCTTGGCCAAGCCCTTGGCCAAGCGCTGGCAGTTTTCGTGATCGTCAGCCAAGCGGGCGTGGTTGTGGTCAAGCGCGTACCGGGCGGCAGCGGCGAGGATGCCCACCTGCCGCATCGCGCCTCCCTGTTGCTTCCGGTAGTACCGCGCGCGAGCAATGGCCTCTGCCGATCCGGCCAGCGCGGAGCCGACTGGTGCCCCGAGCCCCTTCGAAAAACAGACGCTCACGGTGTCGAACTGCGCTGCGTATTCCCGTTCGCTGATGCCGCTTGCGGCTGAGGCATTCCAGAGCCGCGCACCATCTAAGTGCAGGGCGAGATTGTGCCGGCGAGCGGTCTCGGCGACTGCTCCGATTTTTTCAAGCGGCCAGACACTGCCGCCGCCGCGGTTGTGGGTGTTCTCGAGGCAGACGAGGCTGGGCTGGGCAAAGTGATCGTCGCGCGGCGGGATGGCGGCCTCGACCTGCGCGGCGGTGAACTGCCCGCGTTGGCCATCGAGCAACTTGGAGTGTACCCCGGCCAAGGCAGCAGGGGCGCCGGCCTCGTAAAAATAGATGTGCGCGTTTGCGTCCAGCAGCATGGCATCGCCGGGTCGCGTGTGCACGCGGATGGCCAGTTGATTGGCCATGGTGCCGGACGGGACAAACACGGCGGCCTCCTTGCCGAGCAGGTCGGCGGTGTGCTGTTCGAGCGCCTGCACGGTGGGGTCGTCGCCCAGCACGTCGTCGCCGACCACGGCCCGGGCCATGGCCTCGCGCATGCCGTCGTCGGGCTGGGTGATGGTGTCGCTCCGGAGGTCGATTTTGCCGTTGAGCATGGGCGGGGGAGCATCCCCGTTTGCCCGGACGGAGGCAACGCTTTTGGCACGACCCAAGCTGCGTAAGGGGTTGCGCCAGCCAAGGCTGGTGGTAGGTTTTCTGGACAGGAATGGGTGATAAAAAGACAGAAACGGACAGCACCCTGCTGGGGAAATCCTCGCTGTATCAGCAGTACCTCGCGGAGCGGGACGAGATTCTCCGGCACAAATGGCTTGAATCCGAGAAGGAGGGCCACGACATTGGCTTTGAGCGGGCCTTGTTGGACTGGGTGCTCAATCACCGCAGCAAGTGGCGGAAGAAGCACCCGCACTAAATCACCACCCGCAAGTTTCCTTTAATGCGATCCCGCGAGGTCGCGAAGGGGCATGAGTAAAACGACTGGACATCGTTACAAGTTGCGAACCGGCAGAATCGGCTGCGGTTCGTTTTTTTATGCACCCATCTCACGCTGTGTCTGACGAAAAAACAATACTCGACGCCGACGCGATCCAGCGCGGCCTGACGCGGATCGCGCACGAGATTGCCGAGCGCAACACGGATATCGACCGTGTTGGCCTGATCGGCATCCAGCGCGGCGGCATCCATCTGGCCGAGCGACTGGCCAAACTGCTGGGTGGGATCTGGGGACAACCGGCCCCGTGTGGCGTGATCGATGTCAGCATGCACCGCGACGATATCGCCCACCGGGGCGTGGTCACCGTGCAGCCCACCGAGGTGCCGTTCGATGTTGAGGGCCGGATTATCGTGCTGGTGGACGACGTGTTGTTCAAGGGACGAACCGTCCGGGCCGCACTTGATGCAGTGCATCACCTTGGCCGGCCACAGTGCATCCAGCTTGCAGTGCTGGTGGATCGCGGCCACCGCGAACTCCCGATCAAGCCGGACTTTGTCGGCAAAAATGTTCCAACCGCTCTGGACGAACGAATTCAGGTTTCCCTCACCGAGACCGGCGGCGATGACACGGTCTCGCTGGCCCCCCAGCAAACCAAAGAATGAACTGGACCCAAAAACATCTGCTCGACATCGAGTCACTGAGCGCCGAGGAGATTCGCACCATCCTCGACACGGCGCGTGCTTTCAAGGCGGTGGGAGAGCGCACCATCAAAAAGGTGCCGGCCCTCAGTGGGCGCACTGTGGTCAACCTGTTCGTCGAGCCCTCCACCCGCACGCGCATCAGCTTCGAGCTGGCTGCGATGCGACTCAACGCCGATGTCATCAACTTCACCGCTGAGGCTTCGTCGCTGCGCAAGGGCGAGACACTGCGCGACACCGGCAAGACACTCGAGGCACTCAGCGCCGACATTATCATCATTCGACACAGCGCCGAGGGGGCGCCGCACCTGCTCTCCCGCGTGGTGGATTGCAGCGTGGTCAACGCCGGCGACGGCGCGCACGAGCATCCCACGCAGGCGTTGCTCGACACCTTCACGATGGTGGAAAAAAAGGGTGACGTCAGCGGTCTCAACGTCACGATCCTCGGGGACATCCTTTACAGCCGCGTGGCGCGGTCGAACATCTGGGCGCTGACCAAGCTGGGCGCGAACGTCACGCTTTGCGGCCCGCCGACGCTCGTCCCGCGAATATTTGAAAAGATGGGATGCCGCGTGACACACAATGTCGACGAGGCGCTGGCCGATGCGGATGTGGTGGATCTGCTGCGCATCCAGCACGAGCGGCAGCGGCTTTCGGCCTTCCCGAGCATCGGCGAGTATCGGTCGCTTTTTGGCCTGACGACCGAGCGGTTCAACCGGCTCAAGCCGGACGCGATCGTGATGCACCCCGGCCCGATCAACCGCGGCGTCGAGATCGACAGCGAGATCGCGGATCATCCCCGGTCGACCATCCTCGATCAGGTCACCAACGGGCTTGCGGTGCGCATGGCGGTGATGTTTCTCGTCTCCGGCGGCAAGACGCTGCCGGAACCGGCTGAGTGATTTTGGCGCACATATGAGCCGACCCTCCATCGCGTTGATTTTCAACCCCGCCGCCCGCGGCGATAAGGCGGAGCGTTTTCGCGCGTGGCTTGGCCAACTACCCGGCGATGTTGCGCTGATCGAGACCTTTGCGCCCGGCAGCGCCACCGGCTTGGCCAAGCGGGCGGTGAAGGACGGCTTTCGAACCATTGTCGCCTCCGGCGGAGACGGCACCATCAACGAGGTCGTCAACGGGCTTGGCCAAGCGCCGCAAGCCCTTGGCCAAGTGCGGCTGGGCATCCTGCCGCTTGGCACAATGAACGTCTTCGCCCGTGAGCTGGGCATTCCGCTGGCAACAGAACGGGCATGGGAGACGGTGCGGCTTGGCCAAGCGCGCGCGGTCGATCTGCCCTTGGCCAAGCTACAAACCGAGTCCGGCGAGCAGGAACGCGCGTTCATTCAAATGATCGGTGCCGGGCTGGATGGGGATGCGGTCGGTGGCGTGAGCATTCCGCTCAAGCGCCGCATCGGGGCGTTGGCCTATCTGGCCTCGACGGTCACCGCGCTCCGAGCCAAGCCGCCCCGGCTCACGGCCAGATGGGATGGTGGCAGCGCCGAGGGCGAGTGGATGTGCGTGGGCAACGGTACGATGTACGGCGGCCCGTTTACGCTGTTCCCGGATGCCAAGGTGAATGACGGCATGCTGGATCTCTGCGTCCTGCCGCGGGTGAACAGCGGAGTTATCGCGCGGGCAGCCACGGCGATGCTGCTTGGCCGGCTCGATCATTGGCCCGGGGTAACGTATCACCGGGTGCGCGAGGTGACGATCGAGGGTCCGACTGGAACCCGTGTGCAGGCCGACGGCGACTTCGTCGGCACGCTGCCGATGCATCTTCAAGTGTTGCCGCGCCGGTTGAACGTCCTCGTGCCCGACCCCTCCCGCACGGCTGCTGCGTGAAATGATTTCTTGCCGCACGCGCCGTCTTCACCAAGGCTGACCACGCATGGGTTCGACAGGAAAAGTTTATCTCGTGGGCGCCGGGCCGGGGGACGCCGGGCTGCTCACGTTGCGCGGGGCGGAGTTGTTGCAGCGTGCGGAGGTCGTGGTTTATGACGCTTTGGTGAACCGCGAATTGCTCGCGCTGGTGCCGGAATCGGCGGAGATCATTTACGGCGGCAAACGTTCGCGTGACCACGCCATCCCGCAGGGCGACCTCAACCGGCTGCTGGTCGAGAAGGCCAGGGAGGGCAGGACGGTCGTCCGGCTGAAGGGCGGTGACCCGTACGTGTTTGGCCGGGGAGGCGAGGAGGCGGCGGAGCTGCAGGAGGACAACGTACCGTTCGAGGTCGTGCCCGGCATCTCGTCGATTGTCGCGGCACCCAACTACGCCGGCATCCCACTGACTCACCGGGAGCATTGCTCGAGCTTCACCGTGATCACCGGGCACGAGGATCCGGACAAGGCCGAGACCGCCATCGACTGGGAACGCATCGCCCGCGAGCCGGGCACGAAGGTGGTGTTGATGGGCGTGGAACGCATCGGCAAGATCACCGCTGCGCTCAAGGAAAACGGCCTCGCCGGTGACACGCCGGTGGCGATGGTGCGCTGGGGCACCACCGGCCGGCAGCAGACGATTTCCGGCACGCTCGACACCATCGCGGACGTGGTGGCGGAGACTGGGTTCAAGGCACCGGCCGTGACGATCATCGGTGGGGTGTCCACGTTGCGCGACTCGCTCAACTGGTTTGAAAAACGGCCGCTGTTTGGCCAGCGCGTGGTTGTGACCCGCACGCGCAAACAGGCCAGCAAGCTCACCGTGGCATTGAAGGATTACGGCGCGGAGGTGATGGAGATTCCCACGATCAAGATTGTGCCGCCGACCGACAACGAGCCGATCATCGAATCGATCACTGGCATCGGCAGCTACGACTGGATCATCTTCACCAGCCCCAACGGCGTCACCCATTTCTTCGATTACTTTTTCAAGGCGTACAGGGACGTCCGCGACCTCGGCAATTTGCGGTTTGCGGCAGTGGGCCCTGCCACTGCGAAGAAGCTAAAGGAACTTCACCTGACAGTCGACCTGATGCCGGAGGTCTACACCGCCGAGGCCACCGCACAGGCGTTGCTCGACTTTCAAAACGTCGAGAACATTTCCGTGATGCTGGCCCGGGCGGAGGAGGCCAACTCCGAGTTGCCCAAGCTGCTGGAGGACCAGGGGGCGATCGTTGACGACATCGCCTTTTACAAGACCGTGCCGGAGACCGAGGACCGCAACGGCGCCGCCGAGGCGTACGAGGCGGACGGCGCGGACTGGATCACGTTCGCGAGCAGTTCCGCGGTAAAAAATTTCGACGCGCGTTTCGGTTTGGCCAAGCGCTGTGAGGATGACCCGGGGTTAAAGCTGGCCTCCATCGGCCCCGAGACCACCAGGGCGCTGGGCGAACTAGGGCTGACCCCGACGGTCGAGGCGGCGGAGCACACCATCGCCGGCTTGGCCAAGGCGTTGCTCGAGAGTCCGGCCTAGCCGATCCGGAACGAGATTTTCTGGATCATCTCGCGACCCATCGCGAGCTGCAGGCGCTTCAGGATTTCGTGCCGCCGATAGCGCACGATCTCATCGAGCCAGACGCTCGAATCCACCGAGACGAACAGCGTGCCCTTGCGGATGCCGGAAGGCTGGGCGTGCTCGGTGACCGCCGGGTCGATCGTCTGATTCCACACCTTCACGATCTCCGTCTCGGCGCGGCGCTGTTCGAGTTTCAGCGAGCCTAGCACGCTCTTGACGACGGCCTCGGCGCTGACTGCCCGGTTGGCGTGGGCCTTTTCCAGCGGGCCGACATCGAGGCCGCGCCAGTCCCTCAATACTTGATCCTTCGGACCAAGTCGGCGGGGACGGCTGCGATAACGACGCTGGAAAGGCGGCAATGGCACGACGCAGGCCACCGATAAGACGGTTCATTACTGCCGGAGTCAATCGGGAAACGTGATTCCGATTCGGCTTGCCAGTGGAACAGACTCGCGGGACAATCCCGGCGCTATGACACTCCGTATTTTTCTCTCGGCGCTGGTCTTTGGCGGTCTGCTCACATCGGCGGTCGCTGCGGATAAACTCGAAAAACGCAAGTCGCCCAAGGGCGCCAAGGCGTACATCATCTCACCCAAGGACGGCAAAACCGTCGGTAAAAAGTTCACCGTGCGCTTCGGCCTCAAGGGCATGGGCGTGGCCCCGGCTGGGATCGACAAGGAAAACACCGGCCACCACCACCTGTTGATCGACACGGAAAAACTGCCAAACCTTGAAATTCCGCTGGCAGCCACGGAAAAAATCCGTCACTTCGGCGGCGGCCAGACTGAGGTCACCCTGGAGCTGCCACCCGGCAAGCATACTCTGCAGCTTGTGCTGGGCGACTGGATCCACCTCGCACACGACCCGCCGGTGGTCTCCAAGAAAATCACCATCACGGTGAAGGAGTAACCTCCGAATCAAAACCTTTCGTGAACCCCGGCCAAGCGCCGGGGTTTTTTTGTGCGCTTGGCTTGACCCCGCCCGCCGGTCGCCGCACAAATGCCGCATGACCTTCCGTTTTGCTCTGACGGCTACGATCGCGCTGGCGCTTGGCCAGGCGCAGGCTGCGAACCATTCCATTCGTGTTGACGCCGGCCAACACGACCGCCTCGACACACCGGTCAGTTTTCAGCTCCCCAAATCGGGCGGGGCCAACTGGCAGCTCACCGGGCCGGACGGTCAAGCGTTGCCGGTGCAGTCGGACGAGCGCGGGACGGGGACGTTCATCCTGCCGAAGTTGGCCGCATTCCAGACAGCGGTTTTCACGCTGTCGGATGCCGGGAAAAAGGCACACGCGCCGGCCGTCAATTTGGCGCGGCAGGGCAGCAGGCTGCATTTCACCCTCGGCGACCGCACGGTGATGCATTATCAGGCGGAGAAAAGTGAACTACCGCGGGCTGACCTCGAGCCGATCTATCGCCGGGGCGGATACCTGCACCCGATCGTGACCCCGGACGGCACGGTCATCACCGACGATTACCCGCACAACCACAAGCACCACCACGGCATCTGGTTCCCGTGGACGAACACGGTGTTCGAGGGGCGCAAGCCGGATTTTTGGAACATGGGCAAGGGAACCGGCACGGTGGAGTTCACCGGGTTGAAGGCTCAATGGAGCGGGCCGGTGCACGCCGGGTTTGTCAGTGCTCACCAGTTTGTCGATCTCATCGCCAAGCCAAGGAAAGTTGCGCTCAAGGAGACATGGCGCGTGCAGGTGTACGCCGTGGGGCAGGGCGACTCGGCGTATCACTTGTTCGAGCTGGAATCGGTGCAGCGCTGCGCCGGCACGAGCAAAATCCATTTTCCGCAGTACCGCTACGGCGGCCTTGGCTTCCGGGGTCACGGCGAGTGGGATGGCAGGGAGAACTGTTTTTACCTGACCTCAAATGGCGAGAGCGACCGCATCAAGGGGCACGCCACCCGGGCACGCTGGTGCCATGTCGGCGGCAAAACCGGCGGCAAGCTGGCCGGCATTGGTGTCCTGTGCCATCCGTCCAATTTTCGATTTCCGCAGTCGATGCGGATTCATCCCACGGAGCCGTTTTTCAACTTCGCCCCCTCACAGGCTGGCGAGTGGGAGATCAAGCCGGGCGAGGAATACGTGTCGCGTTATCAATTTGTCGTGACCGACGGCAAGCCGGACGCCGCACTGCTCGACCGTCTGTGGAACGACTACGCGCACCCGCCGCGGGTCGAGATTTACGACGCCAAGTAACGCCATCATTTTTAGCGCTTGGCCAAGCGACTGGCTGGGCACAAAAAAACACCCCGCTTGGCCAAGCGGGGTGTTTTGCAAATTGGTTTTTGTTTTCGCTTAAATCACCTCGGGGAGAGGCTGGGCGTTGTCAGCGACGAGGTAGCGCGGGCGCCCGTTGAGGTCGTCGATCGTGGTGGTGTTCACGTCAATGCCCAGCGTGTGGTACAGCGTCGCGTGCATCTCGGGGAAGGTCACGGGTCGCTCGGTGGCCTCGCCGCCGAGACGATCGGTTGCCCCAATGACCTGTCCGTGTTTCAGGCCGCCACAGGCGAGCAGCGCGGTGGAGACGCGCGGCCAGTGGTCGCGACCGGCGTTCTTGTTGATGGTCGGCGTGCGGCCAAACTCACCCCAGCACACCACGGCCACATCCTTCTCGAGTCCGCGGTTGTGCAAATCCTCGACGAGCGCGGTGACGCCCTGGTCGAGCATCGGGAAGTCCTCCCGGGCACGCTTGAAGTTGCCACCGTGCCAGTCCCAGCGACTGAATGAAAGTGAGACGCAGCGCACCCCGGCCTCGACGAGGCGGCGTGCGAGCAAAAAGTGGTCGAGCAGCTTGGGCGCCCCGTCGGCCACGTGCTTGGCCGAGCCACGGCCGTAGCGGTCGCGCAGTTTGACGTCCTCCTTCTCGAGGTCGAGCGCGTCGGCCAGTTTGCCGGAGGTGAGGATGCCGTAGGCCTGCTGGTTGTAGGCGTCCATGCCTTCCATGAGGCCGGAACTGTCGAGGTTGCGGCGAAACTGGTCGAAGCTCCGAAGCAGCGCCTTGCGATTCTGAAGTCGCTGCAGCGTGATGCCGTTGAGCGTCATGTCCTCCTTGCCCTCGGCGGACGGGCGGAACGCGGCGTGGGCCGGGCCAAGGAAGCCGGCTTTGCCGGGATCGCTCCAGCGAATCTCGCCGGTCTTGGGGCAGAGGCCGAGGAATGGCGGCGTGTCGGGATTGGTCGGGCCTTCGAGTTTGGAGAGGATCGACCCGATGCTGGGCCAGCCGCCGGGCGGTTCGTTTTTCTTCGTGCGCCCGGTCATGCACTGGTCGGCGTCGTGCGCGCCAGTGGCCCCGACGATGGAGCGGATGACGGTGAACTTGTCCATCATCCTGGCCATGCGCGGGAACAGTTCGCAAATCTGGGTACCGGGGACGTTGGTGGAGATGGGCTTGAACTCGCCGCGAATCTCGCGCGGTGCATCCATCTTCAGGTCCCACATGTCCTGATGCGGCGGGCCGCCGGGAAGGAACAGGTTGATAACCGCCTTGTGCGAGGAGCCGATGCCGGACTTGGCCTCGGCCTCCAGCAGGTTGGCCATGGTCAACCCGCCGATGCCCATGGCCCCGATGCGGATGAAGTCGCGTCGGGCAACGCCGTCACAAAAGTCGGCCCTGCCGTTTTTACCGCCTGCGCTGATCTTTAACATGTCGCTTGTTTCCTCCTTTTCAAAAACCGCGCCTGGCCAAGCGAACGTGTCGCCTGGCCAAGCCGGTCAAAACCGTTGGCCTGCTCAGACCTTGTCGACGGACGGAACCTGAAATCCGGGTCGATTGAAATCCTTGAGCAGCGCGTTGGCCGCATCGGCGTGGGCGCCGGTGTGGATTTCCTTGTCCGGATCGAACGTGAGCCACGGGCCCACGGTGTAGTTGGCACCGTCCTTCACCTTCACGCCGTCGGCCATGACGTCGTGCAGTCTGCCAAAGTGTTCGTAGGCGTCCTTGTTGTCGCCGAACTGCCCCGCCTTCTTGTTGAACGGCACGTTTTGGCCGAGGCGGTAGGAATTGTTGATCAAGTGACCGACCACGCAGCCGTAGTGGGCGTCGTAGACGTTGCCATTTGCCATGGACGGGTCGTTGGCGCGGACGGCCTTGATGAAGCTGCCCCACTCGCCGCCCGGGGTGACCTTGCCGTCCGAAACCTTGATGTCATCACCCTTGTCGCTGCCCTTGGCGTAATATTTGTTGCGGATGATCTTGCCACCGTCCTCGAAGTAGTACTCGTTCTCCACCTGACGTTGGTAGCCGTTGTAGTTGACGTTGCGGACGTTGAAAAAGAGGTACTGCCCGTTGGGGTACTCGGCGATACCGAACATGGTGTTCGGGGTTTCACCCTGATCGTTCCACTGGAAGCGGCCGCCGATCGCCATGACGCGTGTCGGGTTGGTTAGCTTGGGATCCATTGCCCAGCGGGCGACGTCGAGCTGGTGTGTGCCCTGGTTGTTGAGGTCGCCGTTGCCGGTCTCCCAGAACCAGTGCCAGTTGTAGTGGACGTAGTTGGCGTGGAAGGTGTCGATCACCGCCGGGCCGCGCCACAGGTTCCAGTCGAGGTTGTTGGGGGAGACACCGGGACTCTTGAAGCCGATGCCGCCGCGTGGCTTGCAGCAGTAGCCGTAGGAGATCTTGAGTTTGCCGAACTTGCCGGCGTTGATCATCTCGTGGAGGCCGGCGATCTTGGCGTTGCTGCGGCGCTGGGTGCCGTGCTGGATCACCACGCCGTATTTCTTCTGCGCCTCGACCGCGACGCGTCCTTCGTGGACGTCGTGGCTCATCGGCTTCTCGACGTAGACGTGCTTGCCGCCCTGCGCACCCCAGATGGTCATCAGCGAGTGCCAATGGTTCGGCGCCGCCACGGTGATGGCGTCGACGTCCTTGTCGGCGATCGCGTGGCGAATGTCCGCCGCACCCTTTGGCTTGTATTGGCCCTTGCGGTTGACTTCGTCAATGCGCCGGCCGACGGCTCTTGAGTCGGGGTCAACGAGGTAGGCGATCTCGACGTTTTTCTGGCCCATGAAGCCGCCGATGTGGCTTCCGCCGCGGCCGTTCAGGCCGGCCACCGCGATGCGAACGCGGTCGTTCGCACCGATAATTTTCGCGCGGCCTTTTGTGCCGCTGATCACCGCCGCCGTGCCGGCAGCGAGGGATGCTTTCAAGAAGCTCCGTCGTGTCGTGTTGGGTTTATTCATGATATTACTGCAAAAAACGTTGACCGGCACAGGCCGGCGGTTGGAAAGCGTGCTTTCCTTCATCGGGTCGGGAGGAACTTTTGCATACCGGCCCGGTTTGTCAACCACTCCGCTTGGCCAAGCGCTTGGCCAATTTCTACTTTTTATTGAGCAAATGGCGGTCGAACCAGCCGATGAAGGCCTCCAGTTCGCCATCGAGCGGTTTGCCCCAGCCGTGTTTTTTGCCCTTGGCCACGAACAGCTCGCTTGGCACGCCGGCTTTTTTCAGCTTGGCCTGAAACACTTCCCCCTGCTGGAACGGCACAATTTTGTCCTCGGTACCGTGGATAATCAGCACCGGCGGATCGTCCGGCGTGATGTGTGTGATGGGAGAGAGGTGGCGATAAAACTTGAGCTGCTCGCGGCGATCGGTCACGCGCTCAAAGCGGGAGGTCTCGGGCGACCATTTGTGAAAATCGAATGTCGCATCGGCCTTCATTCCACGGGAACGAAAGTGCTCGAGGATCGTGGTGTCCCGTTTTCCAAAATGAACCATGTCTGTGCCGGGGAAGTAGGTTACCGCCGCCTGCACGCGCGATGAGACACGGTCGATCGGCTGCTTGGCATTCGAGTTGGCTCCCTCGGCTGCGGTGGCGAGGTAGAGCGACAACTGCCCGCCGGACGAGCGGCCGGTGACACCCAGTCGGTCGCCATCAATGCCGTAGCGCTTGGCATGAAAACGAATGTGCCGCACCGCCTTGGGCAGATCCTTTACGATCTCCTCCAGCGCGAACCGGGGCTGGCTACCGTGCATGACAGCGAACACGGTGTAGCCCTTGTCCAGCAGCGCGCCGAAGCCGGGGAATTTCGTGATCCGCGGAATGGCGCGCCGGCTGGAATTCATACCTCCGCTGACGGTCCAGATTATGGCGGCCCCGTTCTGTTTGCGCGGGGTGAAGACGTCCATCAGTAGACCTAGGCCGTCCTTGTGTCCGTAAACGATGTTCTCCTGCTGGGTGTACTCGGCTGCGTCTGGGCTTGGTGCAGCGGTTGTGACCGCAAGTAAAAGCGCCACGAGGGTTGAGGTGGATGAACGGCTCATCATTCCGCTTTCGGCGAGAGGGCTTGGTGTGTCCACTGGCCGTTGTAGCTCAGTTGGTGGACGTTACTTTTTTCGTCCTGATAAAGGTAGTGGCGCGTGCCGTTGTCGGCCCCGCCGATGGGGTCGTCCTTGGCCTGCGGTGCGCTGGCTAGCTCACTTGGCTTGGTCATTACCCATTCTTCATCCTGCAGCACGCTCTCGCAGATGCCGCCCTCCGTGTCGCGGAACGCAAGGTAGTGCCGGTTGTTTTTTGCGTCGCGGAACAGGGCGAATTCCCCGTCCAATTGGTCGGTGGTGTGGGCGACGTGATACTGGTTTTTGAATCGTTGACCGATTTCCTTGGCGTATACCAGCGCGTTGCGATCGCCCTCGTAGGTGAAGTAGCCCGGGACACGTCGGCGTTCGTTCCAGTCAAAGACAAACGGTGGCCGCCTTGGCCAAGCGCGGTCGACTTGAAAGACGGCGTTGCGCCGGCCGTTCACTGTGAGGCCAAGCGGTTGGCCAAGCGCAGGCAGGCGATGGACGCCCTCGGTGCGCCACGAGCGGCTTTCCGACGTGGCAGAGTCGAGACTGAGCGATTGCTCGTATGGCACGCCGAACATCGACCGGTAGATCACGCGCAACGTCGAGCCGTCGAGTGAAGCCACCGCGCCGCCTTCGGCACGGGGCAGTGCCGGCAGCGGGAATTGCCGCCATTGGCCGTCGTTCCATAGCTCGCGAATTTCCCCGAGTTCATCGACGTAAAAAACGTGCGGCACGCCATTGGCCACCACCACCGAGGGGTCGGCGGCCGCCTTCGGCAGGCCAAGCGCGCCGGTCAGGTTTTGCGTTGTCCAACTGCCATCCGGCCCGGCGCTCGACGCGCTGGCGTGCTCATAAATGTGTCCGTCTGCCCCCCGGCAGACGAGGCGCCGCTCGTCGTCAGCGAGGGCAAACAATGCCGGCCGACCGGCGGCCGGCGGAGAGAGGGGCAGGGTGGAGGCGGCCCAGTCGTCACTGCCGGGCGCGGCGATGAGTTCGCTCCATTTGCCGTCGGCATTGCGATGAACGATGTGCCGGAAACCGGCCTTGTTTTGGAGTCGGGCGAGGCCGTGATTGGCAAGCGGCTTGTTGCGGAACGCAAAATAGTCATCTGTCCATTTACGGAAATTCTCCCCGGCCACGCGCCCGAATTCCTCGACCTCCCTGATCTTCCGGTGCCAAGTCTCAACGTTGTATCTGCGGACGCGGTATTCGTGCGTGACCTCGTCGGCGATGAAATCACGCAATTGCCGGGCGCGGCGCAGCACGTTTTCCTCCGACAACGCGCCGTCAAGGTGACGCCGAACCTCGGCCTGATAATATTTGCGATACTCCGGGTTGCCGAGCAGCGCGATGAACATCTTGCGCTGTGTGCCGAAGCCGTACGCACCGCCGCTGTCGATGAAGGCGTACGATCCGGTGTCCGGCTTGTACGGCCCGCCGCGAATGCCCCACTCGGAGTCCCAGCACATAAACCGCCATTTGCCGTCCGGCAGTTTGCGTGCGGCGTACCAGTTGTTGTGCGGCCAGTCGTAGTTTTGGCCCCACAGGTTGACAATCATGTACGCGGTGAAATCCTCAATATCGACGCGCTGCTTCAGTGTCTCGTAGTTCTCCTTTTTCGACAGGTCGGTTGATTCGACGAAGCGCCTCAAGTCCTCCCAGGCATCGCGCGTACCGCTCAGGATCGTGTTACCGGTTTTCATGATGTCGTACTCACCCTTGCCGGTGTGCGATGCCATGAACTCCTCGTCCATCCGCTCGACAACATTGTACACTCCGTAGTTTTTGCCGTTAACGTAGAGCAGGCACCACGTGCCGTTGGAGACCAGGCCGCCCATGTCCTTGTGCAGGTCGCGCATCAACTGGTCGCGGATGTACGCCCCGCCCGGCGCGCGGTCGTTGGCGTTGGCCCGCAGCACGAGCTTGTCAAAATCCTTTACGTCGGCTGAGGGGATGATGTTGTACTTCACCTTCGGCGAGCCGTAGACGTCACGGAAATAGGCACGGTACGATTTCTTCGTGTTGAAGTCGCCCCGCCGCCCGGCCCCTCCGTGCAGTCGCAGGCCGAACCCGGTCGATACCTTGCGGTTGCCCTTGGTGTTAAAAATCTCCATGTGCGAGGTGCGCTCGCTGCCCCGGCCGGTGGCGCTGCTGCGCATGTGTACCTCGTAAAAATCTTCCGGCTTCATCGAGATCGAAATGACCGGCAGCGTTGGCTTCCGCCCGACGAGGTACGTGGCCGACTTGATCGCTCCGACCCGCTCGCCGCCCACGAAGGCCGCCGCGCGAAACAGCCCGGTTTTGTCCAATTCAATCGGCCCGTCCACCCGCTGGCTCTCGGAAGTGGGCTCGGCGCCGTTGCGCGTGTAGCGGATGTCCACCGCGCCGGAAGCCTCGGCGGTGATGCTCACCTTCACGCCGACGTCGTGAACACCCGGCTTGGGCGAAAACTTCAACTTCGACTCGACCGGCTTGGCCTGCTGCGGCCCGGTGTTGGCTGTGCCCGGGGTGGGCGTCAGGAAAAAGCCAAGCTCACTCCCCTTGGTTTGAGCGCGGCCATAAGACTGGTCGGTGACCTGTTCGCTGTAGCGGATGCTGTCCACGACCTGCCCGTCGGGGGCGCTCAGTTTTATTTCGCCGCCCTCTTTGGCCAGCCGAAAACTCGCGTGCAGTGTCGTTGGCAAAAATCCCAGCCCGGCGATCAGGCTC
>JAPPPH010000283.1 GCA_028817635.1 Verrucomicrobiales bacterium
CCGAAAATCCTTGAAGCGCTTGGCCTTGGGGAATTTTTTGTAGGAATGCGCAGCACGGCGGTCGTCCACGTCGCAAAGCGCGACGATCTCCTCACCGGCCATGGCACCCAGGTTGGCGCCACCCCGGCCTCCGACACCGATGGCCGCGATACGGATCTTGCCGTTCGGCGTGTTGCCACCTTTGGCGGCCTTCAAAACATGACTCCCCACGACTTGAAACCCGAAGGCAGCCGCGGACGATTTCATCAAAAAGGAACGTCGTTTCATGATAAAAAATAATAGAACAAGTGCGTCCGGACACGCTGCCGTTTCCCGACCGACCGCGCAAGGCAAAACGACACCAAGAACCGTTGACTCATTGTGCCCCATGCCAACATACTCCGCCCGCCGACCGCCTAGTTCGCCCTGCAAATGATATCACCCGAATTGCCAGCCTCATCCATTCCCTGGCAAATCACCCTGTTCGGGCTAGTGGGCGCGGCCAACACCGCGCTGGACTTCATTCTCTACAATCTGTTGACGCGCAAAATCCCCCGGATTCCAGCCAATATCTGCTCCACCAGCGTGGCGATGGCCTTTAGTTTTGCGGCCAACTTTTTTGTCTTCCAGCCAAGGACATTTGATGCCCCGGGACAGGCAACCAAATTCATCATCGTCACCGCTATCTCGCTGTATGTGATTCAAAATCTGATCATTTACCTGACGACAAACATTTGGCTGCGACCGGTTAGATGGGCCACCACGTTAACCGGCAAATTAAACTTCACTCAGGATTGGAGCGAGGCGTTCGTCAGCAAAAACACAGTAAAGCTGTTGGCCACCGGCTGCAGCTTGGTTTGGAATTTTCTTTGGTACCGGTACTACGTCTACGTTTGAGTTTGGCCAAGCGCTTGGCTTGGCGACTCATTTACCCTGTCGACGTATCAGGATGTAAACGTGAATGATGGCAAACAAGACGACACCGAGGCCGGTGTATTGATGGATGCCGAAGAGGATTTCCTGCGAATGAGTGCCGAAGATTGTGAACATAATCGCCACGATGGACAAACAGGCTGGCACAGTGAGGAACATCGCACCCCAAAATGTAAGTTTGAGCCACAGGCCAGACCCATCGGCCTTCACAGGCTGAAACCGGAGCCGCTTGGTTAACTCATCCCATTCACCGTCCGATACCGACATTGATAAGACCAGGTGACCAGAAGGAAAACCGAACACACGAGAAATACTGGAGCCGTGCCAACGTGAATCATTAGCGTATAACCGGTCATCACCTGATCGGCAGTTAACCGACCGTAAAATGCCGTCAACGCCATCAACAACAAGCTCACCACAGCAACAATCCCAGCCAAGCGCTTAAGTTTGCCCAGTAATTCCAAATCATCCGCCCAACCACACCACCACAGTGGGTGGCGCTTGGCCCTGGATTTGCCCTTGGGCTGATTGCCCCCCAAGCCGGCACAGAGATGAATGATTATCCCGAGAAAAACGACGGTCAGCGATGCCCATGATATTGATTGAAACATCTCGTTATCCTCTGATCATTTTTTCTGACCGACTGCAGTAACCAGTCGATCCATTCCTTTCAGCGCGAACAACAACAGGACCAACCCTGCGATGGCACAGGCCACGATCACGAGCCCCTTCATCCAGGGCCGAAACAAAAACGTGAACGCGAAGGACTGGTAATAATCGGGATCCAGCCCCCCGAATTCAGTCATTTCAACCGTTTGCCCCCCGCCCGGATTGACGGGAGTATCCAATTCCACTTTGCCAAAAATGAACGGCGAAGTGTCATCGTGGCAATCCGCACAACGGCCATTTGAGCCAAGCGATTGTGAGGCCGGGCGCACATCGTGTGCGATGGGCCACTTATACGGCTCGGCAACCTCATGTTTGTCACTAACCAAGGTCTTGTTTCTGATGCTGTACAACTTACCACCTGCGACGTATACCGCCTCCGGTTTGACTTCCCAGCTTTCCAGTTCCCAATCGTAGTCAGCAATCAACTTTAGAACAGTGAGTATCTGTTCCTCCGTCAGCGCAATCCAATCGTTCACCCGCTCGGGATTTTCGTTTTCGACATCCAACTCATCAGACGCGATCTCGCGAACAATACCGGGAGCGATCGGTTTGATGACTGTTTTTCCCGCATCATGCGTCGCCGAATACAGCTTTCCATCTCGCAGGCTGTAAAGTTTACCACCCGATACAAATACCGGCTCCGGTTTGGCAGAGGCTTTCTTCCCGGGTTCCGGCTTGGGCTCATCTTCAACGGGTTGTTCTTCCTCAACTTCAGCCTCCTCCTCAGCTGCTTCCTGCTCTCCAATCAACTTGAGTACCGCAATAATCTGATCATCTGAAAATCGGGGAGCTCCCTCCTCGTCGCTGGGATTCAAATGATCGGAGGCGATGTCGTTAACAAATTGTGAGTCCAATGGCGTGATAGTTTCCCCGACACGGGTTCCCCAATACGACGGAGCGACACGGGTTCCCCAATACGAAGGCCAGATCATGTTGTGCGGCCCGATCTTACCGTTCTCCATTTTTGCGAACACCGGTGTGATCACATGCGGCAACTGCTTGTTCATCGCGTGTCGGCCGTGCAAACCAAGCTTGTGCATCCGCGCCGTGCGCACGCGTGCCGTGTTTTCTTCCGGCAAACGACCCGAGTGGCAGGCGGTGCAACTGAGTTTTTCGAAGTGAACGGCGGGGATGCCCTTATGCTCGGGAATCGGTGCGCCCAGATGACCTCCCATTCTGTCAGCGGCATTCTCCGCATTCGGGTTGCCCAAGTGGCATCCCTGACAGGAATACGAGGCGTGTTTTTTAGGGTCGTAATTCTTCAGGTAGTCATCCGAGCCGTGAGGGTTATCCAAAGGCTCGATGTCTCCCCGGCCGATCATGTGATCGACGCCGTTTCTGTGGCAGTCGGCACAACTCATGCCTGAGGCCAGATGGACATCCTCGTTATGAACCCACTCATCACTGCCAGGCGTCTGCAAATCCTGCGTGGAATGGCAGTAATAACACCGGTTGGAGGGCGGCTTGCGGACGATGTCGAGGAATACCTTGTTGTTAGAGTCGAACCGGCTCTTGTCGTAACTGGTGATGATTTTGTACTCCGTTTCCGGATCGTAAAACTCGTCCAGCTCGGAGGCAGTTCCCTTCACCGTGGCCAAGCCACTGGCAACCGTGGCCGCCCATCGATAATTTTCACGGGCTGCCTGCAACGCCGCGTCGCTCTGGTTTTGTTTGCGGTCGGCATGATGGCAGGCGAGGCAGTTGATCTCGTATTTGCCAGAGATAGGCCAACGCAGAAATTCCTCCGGGTCAGCATCAAGATCGTCATCGCTTGGCTCCATCTCACCATAGTTTCCGCCGGGGAAATGACTGCTGAACTGCTTGAGGAATTTCCAGGCGGTCATGTTGATGTCGTCCGGGCTGTAGGTCCCCTTCCAGTCGCGGTTGGAAATGGGG
>JAPPPH010000251.1 GCA_028817635.1 Verrucomicrobiales bacterium
GTTTCACCACGTCGCCGGATGCTGGTTTGTACAGGTGCGGATCCACGCCTGCGCCCATCATGCCGACCACGTTGACCCGGTCGCCGCCGACCTCTTTTACCATGTCGGTCACCATGGTCGTGGTGGCAACGACGTTCATCTTGGCTGCGGTCGCCTGTGTCAGGCCTGCCGCAGCCAACAATCCTAGTGTTAACGATACGATGTGTTTCATAAAAAATGGGTTGTTTTTCGCTGTAATAATGAACAAAAGCGGCCAAGCGGCCAAAAGTTAGCCATGCCTATATTTCAGTTGGCCAGCGAGGTCAACCAAAAAGTTAGCCACGACTAACTTTTTATTCAGCCGCTCTGCGTATGGCCAGGCGCTTGGTTTTGGTTGCTTTGGAGTTTGACTGAATGGCGACGGTTGTTTACCCATCGCCGCCGTGAATTTTATGAACTCTCGTATCATTTCCATCGGTATTATTGCGCTTGGCCTGACGTTTTTGGCGGACATGGCAACCGCAGGCGACTGGCATCGCTGGCGCGGCCCCAACGGCAATGGCATCTCGGATGAGACCGGTTGGTTGGCCAAGTGGTCCGACGACGGCCCCAAGCGGCTGTGGAAGGCCAAGGTCGGCACCGGGTTTTCCTCGATCACAGTCTCGGATGGGCGCGCCTACACGATGGGCAACTCCGGCCGGGGCCGCGGCAAGGAGCAGGACACCGTCTTTTGTTTTGATGCCGCCACCGGCAAGGAACTCTGGTCTCACAGCTACGGGGCAAAGCTCGATCCCAAGTACTACGACGGAGGCACCAGTGCCACGCCGACAATCGATGGCGATCGTGTCTACACACTGAGCAAGGACGGTTTGTTGATTTGTTTCGAGGCAGCTGATGGCAAGGTGAAGTGGCAAAAGGATGTGGCCAAGGCCGTCAAGGCCAAGCGCCCGACTTGGGGCTACGCCAGCTCGCCGGTGATCATCAACGACGCGCTGCTGGTCAACGTCGGCACCTACGGCACCTGTCTCGACAAAAACACCGGCGACATCATCTGGCAGACCGGCGGCGGTGCTTCCGGTTATTCCTCCATGGTGCCATACGTGCGGGATGGCCAGCGCGAGGTAGTGCTGTTTGCGGCGGAGGAAGTCGTGGCGCTCGATCCCAAGACCGGCAAAAAACGCTGGGGGTACCCGTGGGAGACAAAGTACGGCGTCAACTCAGCCGACCCAATCATGCTGGGCGACATGGTGTTCATTTCCTCCGGATACGACCGCGGCTGTGCCCTGCTGAAGGTGGCCGGCGGCAAGGCCACCAAGATTTGGGAAAACAAAAACATGTGCAACCACTTCAACGCCTGCGTGCTGATCGATGGTCACCTCTACGGCTTCAGTGGCAACACCGGCCGGGGTACGTTGCGCTGTCTCGAGATGGCCACCGGCAAGATGAAGTGGGAGGAAAAAAGCTTCGGCGGTTTTGGTGCGCTCCAGGCGATCGGCCAAAAGCTACTCATCATCAGCAACCAGGGCGAACTGGTCGTGGCGGAAACCAACCCGGACGAGTTCACCGAAATTTCCCGAGCGCAGGTGACCGGCCCCAAGTGCTGGACCACGCCGGTACTCTCCAACGGCCGCGTGTACTGTCGCAACTCCCGCGGCGACCTCATCTGCCTCGACCTGAGCGCGAAATAACGGCGGCTTTATTCGACCGTTTCCCAGCGGCCTGAACGGGCCGAGCGTGCTGCGGCGTCGGTGAAAAGTTGCACGCGCCACCCGTCCTTCAGGTCTGGATGGCCACTGGCTTCTCCGGCGTGAGCTTGGCGGAAGCTGGGGAAAACGTATTTTTCGAACCGATTCCCAAACCCGTTGTCCGGTTTGTTGTCGATGATTTCCGCCGGCTCATCCGGCTTGGCCAAGATCAGGTTGCCGCTGACGCGGTCGATGCCGAGCGAGGCTTTGGTGCCGTGCAACTCCAGCTCCGGCGCGATGCCCTTCCGGAAAAACGGCGCATGTGAAAGAACCAGCGTCCCGACCGCGCCGTCCTCAAATTCCCACGCCACGCTGGCATAATCGAACGCCGTGCCTTTGCGCCTGCCGGCGTCGGATTGGCCGCCCGCCTGACCAAGCTCGATGGCCTCGGCCAGATTGATCGCACCGAGGTCGGCCTTGGCTGGAGTGATGGTGTCGGCGTGGGCCTGAACTTTTACGGCCTCCTTGCCAAGCATCCAGCGCAGGGTGTCGTAGGCGTGCGAGCCGACGTCCGCAATGCTGCCGGCGGCGGAGAGCGAATCGTCGTCGCGCCAGGTGAGTGGCATGTCCATCGGGCGTGGATTGTGCCATCGATACACCACGCCGCGAATCTCCCCAAGCTCACCGGAGTCGAGCACTTCCTTCCCGCGCACGAATGGATCACAAAAGCGCGTCCAGAACGGTACGTAATGGAGCAGACCGGCGTCGCGGTAGGCGGCCCACATTTCGTAGGCCTCGTTGGCGTTGATGCCGACCGGTTTTTCGCAGAGCAAATGTTTCCCAGCCTCGGCGCAGGCCATCACCGCTTCGTGGTGCAGGGCATCCGGCGTGGCGACGATTACGAAGTTGACGTCGGGATGCTGCACGACTTCGCGCCAGTCGTCGGTCAGCAGCGTTGCGTCGTCTTCCTCGCCGGCACGCTCGAGCAGTTCGTGGCGCCGGGCGCACAGGGCGACGATGTTGGCGCCGCTGCACTCACGGATCTCGGCCCGGTACGGCGCACCGATGAAGCCGGTTGCTCCGATCACGCCGACGTTGAATTGAAGCTCTTCCGAGTTGGATTCGTTTTCCGGGCTCACGCGGCGGTGATAGCCCCGGGGCGGGGGCGGTTCAATCACAAATTCCCCCGGCGCAGTGCCTCGATCACGGCGGAGTTGTCCGACTTCCCAAGGCCAAGCGCCTCGGCGCGCTTGAGCAGGGTTTGGTGCGCTTCGGTCAACGGGGTGGCAGCCCCAATCTCTTCTGCAAGTTGCCGGATGAGCCGGACGTCCTTGAGGTGTTGGCTGAGCCGGGCCTGCGGAGGATCGAATTCGCGCTTGGCCATTTTTTCGCCCTTGGCCTCCAGTGCGGCCGAGGTGGCGGGAGTTTCACGGAGGATGGCCAAGGCGTCACTCGCATCAAAACCAAGCGCCTCGGCGAAGGCCAACCCCTCGGCCAGTGCAGCGCGGTTCAGGCCAAGGATCAGGTTGTGCACCAATTTGAAACGGGAGGCTGCTCCAACCGGGCCGACATGAAATCGCTTGGTGGCCAGAGCCTCGAGCAGTGCCTGGCTGCGATCGATCGTCTTGGCTGACCCTCCGAGGAACAGCGTCGCTTCACCCCGCTTGGCCAAGGCACTTGAGCCAGCGACGTTGGCCTCGAGGTATGCCGCTCCGTGTTGAGTCAGCGCTTGGCCAAGCGCGTCCATCTCGCCCGGCTCGCCGGTGGTGGTGTCGAGGATAGAATGTTGCGCGGGCACCG
>JAPPPH010000391.1 GCA_028817635.1 Verrucomicrobiales bacterium
CATTTATTCTGATTACGGTGTCCCTGAAAAACATTTTATAGAAAAACTTCTAACATATTTAAAATCGGAAGGTTTTATAAATAATTAGCCAAACAATTGCATATGGATGGAATGATTGCTCATTTAGCCCTTCATAAACGTCAGACGCCCGCCAATGAATTTACATATCGGAATGGCTTGGAGGATTCGCTGCTGTAGCAGTAGGTGTCGCATTTTTAGTGAACCTTTAAAACATTTCACAACTGATGGATCACATTCGTGACCACTCCCCAAATCATCGACACGTCACAGTCACCGACCTTCAAGTCAGGGCTGTTCGGATTGTCGGCGGTCAGTGTCAATTGGCCATCTACTTCTGACAATCTCTTCACCGTCATCTCGCAGTTGATCGCAGCGATCACCACCTTGCCAACCTTTGGCTCAATGCTTTTGTCTACCATCAAGATGTCGCCATCTCTTATGTGTGGTTCCATTGATTGACCTGAGACACGGCAGAAGAAGGTGGTGATCTCTTTGGTCATAATCAGTTCATTAAGGTCAATCTTCTCGGCCGATTCGCCGAACGGAGGCTAAGGATTGCCTTGCGCTGAAGCCTTGATCGTAGAGGTCGAAGGTGCGGTTTGTTCCTGTGGTGACTTGCTGAAGCTGCAAGGGTGAAGACTGCTAAAAAGATGAACACCCCGCCAGAGAAAACACTAAAGCCAGCGGGGTGTCATTTTTTACCCAAACAACCAATGTCGGCCATGATCTCACCGACAATTTAAAAATCGCAAACAGTCTCCCAAAAACAAAGCACCCCGCCTGACAAGAGAGAGAATTGTGGCGAGGTGCTTTTAATGTTTATTACCACTTTTTGAAAACTCTCTGGAATTACTTAAAAAAGTGGAACGCGGGTATCCCGCGTCTGTAATAAAAAATATAGCAACGAAGTGATAACAAACAAAACCCCGTCAGCCGATTCTCGCAAAGGCTGACGGGGGTTAGATACATTAACTATTAAACAAACCATTTGAGCGCCAGCGCCACCAACTGGACTAGACACCCATAGGCAACGCTGGCTGTGTCGGCCCCTTAATTCCAACACATAAATAATTTAGCAATCAATCTTTCTGCATCAAATCTTCCGATACCGATCCAACGTTGCCATCGTATCCTTAATCGCCTGCGCGTAGCTGTCTCTTTGTATTAATCGCCTGAAAATTTTTGTATTAATGCAACAAAAGCCTTTCCTAAAAAAGAACCCAATAAAAAAGCCCCCAAAACGACAGTTATAGCAAAGAGTAATTCCATATGTTTTACGAAAAAGTTTCGGATAAACAAAACCCCGCCAAGTGATTTCTCCTCAACCTGACGGGGTTTGTACTTCACGTCCTTACACGAATCGACACACTCATGCCAACAACCATGAAACAGTCGAGAACCACCCCGACCCTATGAATAAGAATCACTTCTCAGTGACAAAAAATTAATACGCATGAATAGTGCCAAATCTGAAATTCAAGAAATCGCTAATGTTTTAAGAATTACCGATGGCGAAGATGTTTAAGTCTGAAAAAAAAACACCACAATGTAAAAACCCCGCCAGCCTTCCTCCAGACTGACGGGGGTTCAACCATTGCTATGAAATGTGCCGGCGCCAACCCTTGAGGATTAGCCGTCCTGTAGTGACGCCGGCGGTGTCAATGACCCTGTTCAATGACAATAAAATTTAGCAACAAACTCAACTAAATCAAATTTTCCGGTACCGATCCAACTTCGCCATTGCATCCTTCAGTGCCTGCGCGTAGCCGCGCTGTCCAGTTCCTTGTCAATTCCGTCGGTCAATGCACTTCCAATGCTGAGGTCGATCCCCTCTTCCAACACATCCTTCAGTGCCTGCCAGGTGCCATTGCTGAGCACCTAATAATCAACACTACGAACCGTTACAACCGTAAGTTTCGGCTGGCGGTTTTTGTCTTTGGTTGAGTGAATTGTAGAGTGTTTGAAAACTTAATGGGTACACAAGTGAAACCATTAGATTGTGCGTGGGCACACAAAACACCGCCACAACCTGTCACACCATTTTATAGCTTGTCGCTGTCAATCTTGGACTCAGGATACAGTTCACCCCTGCTAGTGAAGAAACTGGAGGAATCTTTGAAAAAATAGTGGCGGGAGTGACGGGACTTGAACCCGCAACCTCCTGCGTGACAGGCAGGCGCTCTAACCAATTGAGCTACACCCCCGACAAGGGGCGAGAGAACGTAGCAGAAGTTTTTTCGCGGTCAAGCGGTTCTGCAAAAAAAATGATCCGGACAACAGACGCCAAGGAGGTGGGTGTGGGGAACACCGCAGAAGAAACGTGCCGCTGCCCGAATCGGAAAGCAATTTTTCTACCTCAACTGAGTTCTGTCAATCCTCAATTCTCCCAGCCATCCACATCGGCTCTCGCGTGGGTAAATCTCAGGAAAAAATGGCGGAGAGGGAGGGATTCGAACCCTCGTTACCCTTGCGAGTAATCACGCTTTCCAGGCGTGCGCCTTCAACCACTCAGCCACCTCTCCGCCGAGCGGGCGCGCATTGTGTGTGAGGATAGGCGGAGCGGCAAGTTTTTTGCTGATACTGACTCGCCGCTTGATTTGGGAGGGTGCTTCGAAATAGGCTCTCTGCGCTTTATGGCGCACTTGAAGCTTCATATCCCGGGACCGATCGAGGTCAGTGACAAGACGTTCGAGGCGTTTCGCACGCCGATGATCGGACACCGCAGTCAAGATTTTAAGGATCTGTACGCTGCAGTGATGCCGCACCTGCAATCGCTGCTCTACACGGATCGGCTGGTATACCTCGGCACCGCCTCCGCATGGGGCATTATGGAAGGTGCTGTGCGCAACCTCGTTTCGAAAGGCGTGCTCAACTGCATGAAGGGCGCTTTCTCCGACAAGTGGTTCGACGTCTCCAAACGCTGCGGCAAGGAGGCCGAGGCGCTGCAGGTCGATTGGGGTTCCCCCATCCTGCCCGAGCAAATCGACGAGCGGCTGGCCACCGGCCGGTTCGACGCCGTCACGCTCGTCCACAACGAAACCTCCACCGGCGTGATGAGCCCACTCTGCGAGATTGCCGCGCTGAAGGAGAAGTACCCGGACGTGATGTTCATCGTCGACAGCGTCACCTCGATGACCGGCGTGAAGATCGAGTTCGACAAGCTCGGCATCGACCTGCTGCTCGCCGGGACGCAGAAGGCGTTCGCCCTGCCCCCGGGGCTGAGTGTATTCGCCGCCTCGCAGGCCGCGCTCGAACGCGCCGCAACGCTGGATGATCGAGGCTATTATTTTGACCTGCACGAGTTCCAGAAAAACGCCGAGAAAAGCATGACGCCCAGCACGCCGAGCATCGGGCACATTTACGCGCTGAAGTCGAAGCTCGAGGACATGATGGCGGAAGGGCTGGACGCGCGGTTCGATCGCCACGCCAAGCTCGCCCAGATGACCCGAGACTGGGCAACCGGACACGGATTCACGCTGTTTCCAGAGGGCGGTTACGAATCCCAGACACTGACCTGCGTGAACAACGGGGCCAAGCCGGGGGGACGCGAAGTGGACGTGGCCAAACTGCAAGGGTTGATGAAAGAACGCGGCATCCTGATCGACGGCGGCTACGGCAAGCTCAAGGGCAAAACCTTCCGCCTCTCCAGCATGGGCGACGAGACGGAGGAAACGATGCAGACCCTCTACGGCCTGCTCGACGAGTCGCTGGCCAAGCTCTGAGAGGGAGTTTTCAGTTTCAAGTGAAATTCTGACGACCGCTCGCGCTTGGCCAAGCGCAGGCGGTCTGTTTCCTTCGCCCCCGTGGGGAAAAGGTGCCCGAAGGGCGGATGAGGGGGATGGATAATTCAGTTCAGGCCGATGGTCGTCATCGGTTTTCTCATATCAGAAACGTGCTGGTCGACCCTCTCCCTGTCCCTCTCCCTGTCCAGGGAGAGGGGATTTTCCGTGAATCAATTTTCAATGCGCTTGGCCAAGCGCTATTTGGCGATCAAGCCGTCGACCAACTGGACGGTGCGGCGCGCGCGCTTGGCCACTTTGTCGTCGTGCGTGGCGATGATCATCGTGAGATTGGCCTCGGCCTGCAGTTCGCAAAGGAGGTCGAGTACTTCGCCACCTGTTTTTGAGTCGAGGTTGCCGGTCGGCTCGTCGGCGAGCAGGAGTTGCGGCTGGTTGATCAACGCCCGGGCCAGGGCAACCCGCTGTTGTTCGCCTCCGGAAAGTTCCGCCGGCAAATGGTGCTTACGCTTGGCCAAGCCGACCCGCTCAAGCAACGACTCAGCCCGGTTCTGCGACTCAGCCCGGTTCGCGTGGGCCATGCGCGCCGGCAGCAGCACGTTCTCCAGCGCGTCAAACTCCGGCAGCAGGTGGTAGCTTTGGAAAACAAAACCGACCTCGTCGTTGCGCCACTTGGCCAAGCGCGCAGACGACATCGCGGAGAGCGACTGGCCGCTGGCGAATACTTCGCCGCTGGTCGGGTCGTCCAGTCCGCCCAGCAGATGCAGCAGTGTACTTTTGCCGGTACCGGATGCGCCCTGCAACGAGAGAAACTCGCCCTCGCTGATCTCGAGGCTCACCCCGTGCAGCACCTCGATCAACCGCCGGCCGAGGTCGTACGACTTGTGCAGATCCAGCGCCTTGAGGATTGGTTCACTCATGGCGAAATGCCTCCACGGGCCTGAGCCGACTGGCGTTCCACGCAGGCAACACCCCGGCCAACAGGCAGATGAAAAACGAGCCCACGCCGATCTTGATCAGGTCACCCGGCACGATCTGCGCCGGCAATGCCTGAAAGCCGTAAATGCTCGCCGGGAAAATTTCGAACCCGGTGAGTTCACGCATTAGCACGAGAAATTCGTTCCGAAATTCCAGCGCCAACAGCCCAAGGCCGAAGCCAAACGTCAGGCCAAGCGCCGCGACGAACAGGCTTTGCGACAGGAACACCCGCATGATCTGGCCGCCGGTGGCGCCCAGCGCCTTGAGCGTGCCGATCTCCGGCGTGCGCTGCACCACGAACGTAATCTGCGAACTGGTAATGCCGAACGCCGCGACGATCATCACGAAAAACAACAGGTAAAACATCACGTTGCGCTCGACGCGAAGCGCCTCGAGCAGGTGCGAATTTTCGTCCTCCCAAGTCCGCACCACTAAACCGGCAGGCAGGGTGGTCAGTAGTTGTTGCCGGGTCGGCTCCGCCAGTGAGGCGTCCTTCAGTCGCACGCCCAACCCGTGCACCGCATCGCCGAGGTCGTACAGCTCCTGCGCGTTCTCGAGCGACGTCAGCATAAAGTTCGCGTTGTACTCGAAGTATCCGGCATCAATGATCCCGCGCACCTCGTAGTCGTCCGGCAGCAGCACCAATTCCCTGCCCTCCTCCTGTGCCTCGCGGATACGATGAAAACTCCGCGCCGAATGCACGGCGAGATAATCGCCCACGTTCAGCTTGAGCTGGGAACGAATCTCCGAGCCGACCAACAGTCCGCCGTCGAGATCCAGTTCCCCCACGATCAGGCTGTTGGTGGAAACGAGCGAACTGACCGTCGGCTCGAGGTCGATGTCCACGCCGCGGACGTATGGCGTGTAGATTTGTGGCAGGCCCTCGTCCGGCTGCGTCTCCACCAGCACCGGCCCGATGACGAACGGCGCCACGCCGGTCACCGACTCATTATCCAGCACCGTCTCGCGCAGTTCACGGTACTCTGTCATCACGCGATCCTGCGTGAAGACCTTGATGTGGGAATTAAAATTGAGCAACCGCTCGCGGAGCATGAGGTCGAACCCGCTCATGACACTCATGACGATGATCAACACCGCCACGCCGAGTGTCACCCCGATGATGGAGATCAGGGTGATGACGGACACGAACGTCCGCTTGGGGCGCAAATACCGCAGCGCCAGGGCGAGTTCAAACGGCAGCTTCACTCAGAGCGGCCCGGAGAGTACCCGAAGGCCAAGCGCCGGAAAAGATTGAACCCCCGCCCCGCTTGGCCAGGCGCTTGGCCAAGTGCATGATTCCGGCCCGCTTCCATCTTTTAATGTGGCAGGTTTCGTGCTACGTTTTCCCCGTTGTTGCGGGCAAACCCTCCTGTCCTTTTTTCAGGGGCGAAATGCGTCATCCGACCCGGTTCGCGCGCGACGACCAACCAAGTTTCCAATCGGATGCTCTGCGATATTTGCAAGGAAAAGGAAGCCACCGTCCACCTGACCCAGATGGTCGAGGGCAAGACCAAGAAGATCGACCTGTGCGAGTCGTGCTCGAAGGCCAAGGGCGTGGACGACCCGGCCGGGTTTTCGCTGGCCGACCTGCTGCTCGGGCTCGGCGCCTCTCAGGAGATGGAGGAGGCCGACACTGCCAGCACCAAGTGCCCGCAGTGCGGCTTCAGTCAGGCGGACTTCAAAAAAACCGGGCGCCTCGGCTGCCCTGAGTGTTACGAGCATTTTGAGGAAGGTGTCGAGGGACTGCTCAAGACCATGCACAAGGGCACACGCCACACTGGCAAGGCACCGGCCGTCTGGCAGCAGACGAAGGATTACGTCGACCAGATGCACGAGTTGCAGACGCTGCTCGACAAAGCGATCGCCAAGGAGGACTACGAAAAGGCGGCCGAGTTGCGCGACAAAATCACGAACCTGAAAACCGAATACGCCGCAGCCGCCAAGACCCCGTAACGCGATGAACATTCACGAGATTCTTTCCAGCCCCGCCGCAGCCGCCGAGCGCGAAGGCCCGTCGAACAAGATCGTCTGGTCGAGCCGCGTGCGCCTTGCCCGAAACCTCGCCAACACCCCATTCCCCGGCTGGGCAAAAAAATCGGTGCGCGTCGAGACCTTCAAGCACATCCGCGACAACGTGCTGCAGGTCGAGTCGATGAAGGACAGCTTCGACACCGGCATGGATAAGCTGACCACGCTCGACAAACAGATTCTCGTCGAACGACATTTCATCAGCCGCGAACACGCCGCGAAAAACACCGGCAGCGGCCTCGTGCTTAGTCAGGACGAGAATATCAGCGTGATGATCAACGAAGAGGATCACCTCCGCATGCAGGCGCTGCTTCCCGGACTGCAAATCAAAAACGCATGGGACGCCATCGACCAGTTTGACACTCACCTCGAGCACGGACTTGATTTTGCCTACTCGAAAAAACGCGGCTACCTCACTGCCTGCCCCACCAACCTGGGCACCGGCATTCGCGTGAGCGCGATGTTGCACCTGCCGGGGCTGGTGTTGAGTGAACAGGTCAACCAGATCATTCAGGCCGTCAACAAGCTCGGCCTTGCCGTGCGCGGGCTTTACGGGGAAGGCACCGAGGCGTTGGGCAACGTCTTTCAGGTTTCCAACCAAATGACCCTCGGCGAGACCGAGGGCGACATCGTCGAGCGGCTCAACAAGGTGCTGCTGCAGATCGTTGATCACGAGGAGAACGCCCGCGTCAAGCTGATGGAGAGCAAGCCGAAGATGGTCTACAACCACATCGGCCGCGCGTACGGCATCCTCGCCAACGCCCACAGCATCTCCTCCAAGGAAACGATGAACCTGCTTTCGCTGCTGCGTCTGGGCATGGACATGAAACTTTTCCCCGGGACTTCGCAGGCGTTGATCAACGAACTGATCATCATCACCCAGCCGGCGCATTTGCAGAAGGCCAACGACGGCAAACTATCGGCCGAGAAACGCGACCTGCTGCGGGCGGACCTGCTGCGGGATCGCCTGAAGGACGTCGACCGGCCGGTTGTGCCGGATACAAAAACGCTCGAGGACTCCCAAAATCAGGGAGAAAACGAGTAAACCAAGCGCTTGGCCAAGCGGAGAAGCGGCCATACCCAAGCTGGACAAGTCCGTGACTTGGGTTCAAATTGGAGCGGGTTGCTATATGAGTGACGAATCAATGAACAATTTCACCCCGCGCGCACAGCAGGTGCTGGCGTTGGCGCGGAAGGAGGCAGATCGGTTTAACCACAGTTTCGTGGGAACCGAACATCTGCTGCTTGGCCTGATCAACCTTGGCCAAGGGGTCGCCGTCAACGTCCTCCAAAAAATGGGCCTCGACCTCGAGACCGTGCGGCTGGAGGTAGAAAAACAAGTCGGCACCGGCCCGGATCAGAAACTGGCCGGCAACATCCCCTACACCCCACGGGTTAAAAAAGTCCTCGAGCTTTCCAAAAAGGAAGCCAAGGCACTGCACCACACTTACGTCGGCACCGAGCACATCCTGCTTGGCCTGCTGCGCGAGGGTGAAGGCGTGGCCGCTCGTGTGTTGAGGAATCTCGACATCGACATCGACCAGTGCCGGCAGGAAATCCTGCACGAGCTGGATCCGAATTTTGAGGGTGACGACGAGGTGGCCGCCGGGATGGAAGAGGAATCCGAAGGCGGCAAAAAACAGGTCAAGACCCCGGCGCTCAAGGCGTTCGGCCGCGACCTCACCGAGATCGCCAAGAAGGGCGAGATGGATCCAGTCATCGGTCGCGCCGAGGAAATTGAACGCGTGATCCAAGTCCTTTGCCGCCGCACGAAGAACAACCCGGTGCTGCTGGGCGAAGCCGGTGTCGGCAAGACCGCGATCGTCGAGGGTCTCGCGCAGGAAGTCGTCAAGGGGAACGTCCCGGAAATTTTGCGCGAAAAACGCGTCATCACCCTCGACCTAGCGTTGATGGTTGCCGGCACCAAGTACCGCGGCCAGTTCGAGGAACGCATCAAGGCCGTGATGGACGAAATTCGCCGCGCGAAAAACGTCATCCTATTCATCGACGAGTTGCACACCATCGTCGGAGCCGGTTCCGCCGAGGGCACGATGGACGCCTCCAACATCATCAAGCCGGCGTTGAGTCGCGGCGAGATGCAGTGCGTCGGGGCCACCACCCTCAACGAGTATCGCAAGTACATCGAGAAGGACGCCGCCCTCGAGCGACGCTTCCAGTCCGTCAAAGTCGAGCCGCCCTCCATCGAGGATGCGATCGAGATTCTCAAGGGACTCCGCGCCCGTTACGAGGATCATCACAAAATGGACCTCACCGACGACGCCGTTGCGGCGGCCGTCAAACTTTCCGACCGCTACATCACCGGCCGTTTCCTGCCGGACAAGGCCATCGACATCATGGACGAGGCGGGTGCCCGCGCCCGCATCAAGGCCATGACCCGGCCGCCCGAGGTCAAAAAACTCGAGGCCGACATTGAAGAAACCCGCGTCAAGAAGGAGGCCGCCATCAAGGAACAACAGTTCGAGACGGCCGCCTCCATGCGCGACGAGGAAAAGAAGGCCAAAGAGAAACTCGACTCCGTCCTTGAGGAATGGAAAAAGAGCAGCGAGGACGCCCGCGTAAAGGTCGACGAGGAGGACATCATGCACGTCGTCGCCAAGTGGACCGGCATCCCGCTAAAACGCATGGAGCAGGGAGAAATCCAAAAACTGCTCGCGATGGAATCGGTCCTCTCCAAGCTCGTCATTGGGCAGAGCGAAGCGGTGGAGACGCTTTGCAAGGCACTACGCCGCAGTCGTGCCGACCTAAAGGATCCGGCTCGGCCGATTGGCGCCTTCATGATGCTTGGCCCGACCGGCGTCGGCAAAACGCTCCTCGCCAAAAGCCTCGCAGTAAACATGTTCGGCGACAGCAAGGCACTCGTTCAACTCGACATGTCCGAGTACATGGAGAAGTTCAACGTCTCGCGCCTCGTCGGCTCGCCCCCGGGCTACGTCGGTTACGAGGAAGGCGGTCAACTCACCGAGAAGGTGCGTCGCAACCCCTACTCCGTCGTCCTGTTCGACGAGGTCGAGAAGGCGCACCCCGACGTCATGAACATGCTGCTGCAGATTCTCGAGGAGGGGAAACTGACCGACAGCTTCGGACGACAGGTGGACTTCCGCAACACCATCATTTTGCTGACCTCCAACGTCGGTGCCGAGCGGCTTCAAAAAGGTTCCGCCATGGGCTTCACCCCACCGGACGACGAGGAGGACTACGCCCGCATGAAGGAAAACCTGACCGAGGAGGCCAAAAAGGTTTTCCGGCCTGAGTTTCTCAACCGCTTCGACGATCTTCTCGTGTTCCGCTCGCTTGGCCGCGACGAACTCACCCAGATTCTCGAGCTTGAACTGGAGAAAGTACGCAAGCGTCTGGCCGAGCGTGACATTCACTTTGAACTGGACACCTCCGCGCGCGACCTGCTGCTCGAGAAGGGATTCGACCCCACCTACGGGGCGCGCCCGATGCGCCGCGCCGTCGAGCGGTTCCTCGAAGATCCGATGGCCGAGGAGATTATCCGTGGCGACCTACGCGAAGGGGAAACCATTTCCATCTCCGCCAAGGACGACAAACTGGTATTCACACAGAAAGAGTCTTCGGCCAAGGGCGAGGATTCCAAGGTATCCAAGTAACGCCACAGGCAAGATTGCTTCCGCTTGGCCAAGCGCTTGGCCAAGCGTTTTTGCATTTTGGGGGAACATGCAGACTCGCCTCGAGGCAGCCGGATTGCTAATAAAACCCCCGACGAGAGCATGGCAAACACTGCCGACAACCCGATCAAGGAGGCCTTGGCCAGTCTGGCACGCCTCACCTACCTCTTTTGGGAGGCCATGGGCTCCATCATCGCCAAGCGCTTCCGCATGCGCGATCTCGTCGAGCAGATTCACTTCATCGGCGTCAAGTCCCAGTCCGTGGTTCTGCTCACCGGGGCTTTCACCGGCATGGTGATGTGCGCCCAGTTTTACATCCAGTTTCATAAGGTCAAAATGGACAGTGCCGTAATGTCGGTCGTCAGCGTGGCCATGTGCCGGGAGCTGGGTGCGGTGCTGACTGCGCTGATGGTTTCCGGCCGGGTCGGCGCCGCGATGGCCGCCCAACTCGGCACGATGAAGGTCACCGAGCAGATCGATGCCCTCCGCACCCTGGCCACCCACCCGACCGACTACCTCGTCGCGCCGCGTCTGCTCGCCACGCTCATCGCCCTGCCCCTGCTCACCGCAGAGGCGATCGCGCTTGGCATGGTCTCCGGGATGATCGTGGCGGTGTACCTGCTCGGGCTCGACCCAGTGTTTCTTTGGACCAACATGGTGTTCTACACCTGGTCGGAGGATGTGTTGATGGGCCTGATCAAGGCGTTAATTTTTGCCGGCATCATCGCCACCGTCTCCTGCTACAAGGGCATGAACTGCGGTCAGGGCGCCGAGGGGGTTGGGCGCGCTACCACGCAGGCAGTCGTCACCTCGTCGATCATCATTCTCATCAGCAATTTTTTTGTGACCCTCATCCTCAACAAAATTCTCATTTACTCCGATTGATTGAAGTCAGCCAACTGCGAAAAAGCTACGGGACACAGGAGGTCCTCGCCGGGGTGAACTTGTCGATAGATCGCGGCGAGTCGGCGGTGATCATCGGGGGCAGTGGCTGCGGCAAGAGCGTCCTGCTGCGCCACATCATCGGCCTCATCCAGCCCGACTCCGGCGACGTAAAAATCAACGGCGAGAGCATCGTTGAGCTGAATGAACGGCAGTTGATCAAGGTGCGCCGAAAATTCGGTATGCTGTTCCAGGGCGCAGCACTGTTCGACTCGCTGACCGTTGAGGAAAACGTCGGCTTCCTGCTCGACCGAGAGCAGACCCTGTCCCGTGCGGAAATCAAAAAGACCGTGGCCGAGGCATTGGAACTCGTCGATCTCGCCGGCACACAGGATAAAAAACCAGCCGAACTCTCCGGAGGCATGCGCAAACGGGTCGGTTTGGCGCGCGCGATTGTTTACAAGCCGGAAATCATCGTTTACGACGAACCCACCACGGGGCTTGATCCGGTGGTATCGGACAGCATAGACCAACTCGTCATCAAGATGCGGGATCAACTCAACTGCACCTCGATCGTCGTCACGCACGACACCCGCAGCATGCGGCGCGTGGGCAATCACGTGATGATGCTTCACCACGGAGTGATCCATGCCAACGGAAAACCGGATGAAATTTTTAACTCAACCGATCCGATCGTTCACAAGTTCGTGAACGGCATCGCGGATCCAAAAGACCTGGAGTTTTAACATGAAATCGAAGACTGAATGGAAAGTCGGCCTGTTCATCGCCATCTCACTGGTGGTCGCCGTCGCACTGGTTCTCAACTTCGCCAAGGGAATCAGTCCCCTAACCAAGACCTACTCACTCAACCTCACGACCAAAAACGTGGACGGTATCGTCCGCAACGCCGTCGTCATGATGGCCGGTGTCCCCATCGGCAATGTCTCCAAAATCAAACTGAACACCGACAAGTCGGAGGTCACCATCACCATCCTAATCGAGGAGGAATTCAAGATTCGGGAAGGCTCAAAATTTCACATCGAGACTGCCGGCTTCCTCGGGGACAAGTACATCGGCATTATCCCAACAAGAAATCAGGACGCCCCGATGCTAACGGACGGCGCAACTGTCCCCTGCGAGGAATCGTTCGACCTGATGCGGGTCGCCCGCTCGACCTCTGGTGTGGTTGACCAACTCAACACCGCGACCACACAGATCACCAACATCATCGAACGCATAGACAGCAAGCTACTCGACGAAAAAACACTCACCGACCTCGCTGCCGGCCTGCGCAATCTCCGCGACATCTCCGAGAACGCCTCCAAGACCATCGCCAGTGTCGACCTCCTGATCACCACCAACACCCCGCCCATTCAGCAAGCTATCGGCAACGTGGTCGATTTTTCTAAGGAATTAAAAACTGCGGGCGGCGAACTGCGCAGCATCATCGATACGAACCGCGTCGTCGTGAACGAGTCGATGGCGAACATCAAAAACACTACCGAGTCGCTCAATAAATTGATCGCCGCCGCCGAGCGGGGTGAGGGACTCGCCGGCAAACTGTTCGCAGACGAAGAACTCGCACAAAACATCGTCACCCTCTCCAGCAACCTCAATGAGGTCAGCGTGAAACTCAACCGGCGAGGACTTTGGAGCGTCCTCTGGGAGGACAAAACGAAAAAGAAAGAGGAAGCCGAAAAGGCCCGGAAAGAAAAGAACCGTTGATGGCCAAGTCCACCGACATTCGGGTCGTCGGGACAAAACTTTTCTTCCTGCCGGTCGAGACTCGCGTGCCGCTCAAGTTCGGCCCCGAGACCCTCACCCACGTCACCTGCGCCCGCGCCAGACTGACAGTCCAACTGGCCGATGACCGCACCGCCAATGGCTGGGGCGAAACCCCGCTTAGCGTCCAGTGGGTTTGGCCAAGCGCCCTCCCCTACGAGCCACGGCACGAGGCGCTGAAGGAGTTCTGCCAACACTTGGCCAAGGCCTGGGCCGAGTTCGATGCATCCGGTCACCCGCTCGAGCTTGGCCACGATTTTCAGCAAACCGAACTTCCCCGCCTGCTGGAGAGTTTCAACCAAGACCAATCGGCAGGCGAACCGATGCCCTGGCTCGCCGCGCTCGTCTGCTGTTCGCTCTTCGACATCGCGCTGCACGATGCGCTTGGCCAAGCGCTTGGCCAAGCGACCTACGACACCTACTCCGCCGAGTATCTCAGCCGTGATCTTGGCCAATTCCTCCAGCCGGCCGCCGGTTCCGATGTTCAATTTGACGGCCGGTTCCCTTCTGAATTTCTCGATGCCAACCCGCCGTCCACACTGCCCGCCTGGCATCTTGTCGGAGGGCTTGATCCCCTCGATGAAAGCGAGTTGACCGGCAACGAGCCGGACGACGGCTATCCCGTTTTGCTGGCCGACTGGATTCGAACCGACGGCCTGACCTGCCTGAAAATCAAGCTGCGCGGAAACGATGCCGAGTGGGATTACGACCGGCTGGTCAAGATCGGCACCATCGCCATTGAAAACGGAGTCCTCTGGCTGACGACCGACTTCAACTGCACCGTCACCGACCCCGCCTACGTCAACGAAATCCTCGACCGCCTTGTGGCCGAGCACCCGCGATTGTACGGCATGATCCTCTACGTCGAGCAGCCGTTCCCGTACGAGTTGGAGACTAACCGCATCGATGTCCACAGCGTCTCCGCCCGCAAGCCGCTGTTTCTCGACGAAAGCGCGCACGACTGGCAGTTGATCCGGCTCGGCCGTGAGCTTGGCTGGACCGGCGTCGCGCTCAAGACCTGCAAGACACAGACCGGCGCCATCCTCAGTGCCTGCTGGGCCAAGGCCCACGGGATGACCCTGATGGTACAGGATTTGACCAACCCAATGCTCGCGCAAATCCCGCACATGCACCTCGCCGCCCGAACCGGCACAATCATGGGTGTCGAGACCAACAGCATGCAGTTTTATCCTGCCGCATCCGCAGCCGAGGCAGCGGTGCACCCGGGCATCTACCGGCGACGCGATGGCCAAGTTGACCTCGCCACACTCTCCGGCCCCGGTTTCGGCTACCGACTGGACGATATCGATCGAACACTACCCGACCCGGTCGCGGCGTTCGGAAGAAGCGAATGAGCGACAAACGCAAAACAATCCTGTTTATTGCCGGCGAAGCGAGCGGCGACACGCTTGGGGCGGAACTCATCGCCGCCATCCGTGAACAACCAGGCGGCGACAACATCGAATTCATCGGCGCGGGTGGGCCAAAAATGGAGGCCGCCGGGTTGCAACCGGAGTTCGACCTCAGCGAACACGCCGTTGTCGGTATCTGGGAGGTGCTGAAAAACTACACCAAGTTTCGACGCCTGTTTCAGCAACTCGTCGACCTCGCCACGAAACACGAACCGGATGCCATCGTCCTCATCGATTACCCCGGGTTCAACCTCCGCTTCGCCCGGGCCATCCGCAAATACCAAATGCAGGGCGGCGGTGCGTTCAAGGAATGGCAACCGAAGATCATCGCCTACGTTTCGCCCCAACTCTGGGCATGGAAGGAGGGACGCGTGAAACAAATCGCCGCCGACTTCGACCTGATGCTCTCGATTTTTCCGTTCGAAAAAAAATGGTACGCCGACCGAGTGCCGGAGTTCGCCGTCGAATTCGTGGGCCATCCACTGGTCGATCGTTTCCCTCAAGCCAGGCCGGCGGATCAAGCGCCCTCCAGCAATCCGGACCTGTTCACCGAACACCCCGAGGTGCTCCTGCTCCCCGGCAGCCGCAGGCGTGAAATTGAAAAACACCTGCCGGCCATGCTCGAGGCCGTGGTCATCATCGCCGCAAAACAAAAACTCAGGCTGCGCATGGTATTGCCCAACGAGGAAATGCTCGCCTTAGCCAAGCGACACACCCCGACCGGCACAGAGATCAACCTACAAATCGGCGACCTAAGCCAAGCGCTTGGCCAAGCGGCCCTTGCCATCGCCTCCTCCGGCACGGTCACCATGGAGTGCGCCTGGTTCCGGGTACCGACCGTCGTGCTTTACAAGACCAGCGCGCCGACCTACGCCATCGGAAAACTGGTCGTCAAGGTGCCGCACCTCGCCATGCCCAACCTGCTCGCCGGGGAGGAACTATTCCCCGAGTTCATCCAGTCACAGGCCTCCCCGGAAAACCTCGCCGAAGCCGGTTTGCGCCTGCTGCAGGACAAAACCGAGCGGAACCGAATCCTCGATGGTCTCGACCAAGTCGCCACCCAGCTTGGCGAACCCGGCGCCGCCCCCCGCGCGGCCCAAGCAATCCTCGCCAACCTCAAGTAACGCTCTTTCTCGACCGGGGGTGGTGGGTTGGTTAGGTTTTGGGG
>JAPPPH010000148.1 GCA_028817635.1 Verrucomicrobiales bacterium
CTTGGCCAAGCGGAGTTGATTGGAAGGGTATGGGATCATCTGGGGGCTGCCGGCAAGATCACCAAGTATCACTTTTTCTTGCCGGGTAGTGGGAGGTGTTTTTCAAAAAACTGATTCATCATCGCTTGGCAATAGTCGTTGACCGGCTTGGCCAGATCCATCGCGTGCGACCAGCCTTCGAGTCGCCCGTAGTCGTGCGGGATTTTCAATCGTTTTAAGTGGGCGGCCAGCCGGTCGGACTGATCCACCGGCACGATTTCGTCGATTGTGCCGTGCAGGATGAGAGTCGGGGGATCCGACTTGTCGAGATGGGTCATCGGGGATGCCTCCCGATACAGCTCCGGTGCCTCTTCAAAAGATTTTCCCTGCAGAAAATTGGGTACCAAGTCGGTCTCCCTTGCGTGCTTCGTGGTCAAGTCGTACACCCCGTAAATGTTGACCACTGCACTGACCCGGCTGCTGACACCCGCGTTACCGCTGTCGCCCTCGAGCGTGGGGAGATCTGAGTACCCCACCATCATTGCGAGATGCCCACCCGCCGAGCCGCCGACCACCGCGATCTTGTCTGGATCGATGTTGTACTTTTTTGCGTTGGCCCGGAGCCAGCGGACGGCGCACTTGCAGTCCTGCACGGCGGCGGGGTACGGCGCCTGTCCGGTCAGGCGGTAACTGGCCGTGGCAACCACATACCCTTTCTTGGCATAGGTGGCTGTGTAGAAATGGTAGTTCTGCCGCTTGCCACCTTTCCAGCCGCCGCCGTGGATGAAAAGCAGGGCCGGCACAGGCCCGGTCAGGTTCGCCGGCCGGTACAGGTCGAGTTGCAATGGGTGACCGTTGGCGTTTCCGTATTCGATGTCCTTTTCGAGCACGACCCCGTCCGGCAACGGTGCGTTTTGGTCGATAAGTTCCAGTTTGCCACTGCCAAACGCAGCCATGATAGCCAGCCTCGAGGCATACCCCGGCGGTGGCTTGGGGGATTTTTTGGGCTTGGTTTCAGCTATAGCAGTCGCCGCCCCCAGAGACAGGCAGCAGAGCAGTGTGAAAAGATAAACTCGGGTACTCATCGCGCGGAGGTTACGCTTTTCCATGGAACAAGTCACGAACTTCGTTCGGCACACAAACATTTGCGGTGTGTTTAACCTACACGCTCAATCCGTTGACGAATGAGTGGGGCGGAGCCAGACTTGGCCAAGCGCGGTGTTAATCCTGAATCGATGGTGTGGGTTCGTCTTGTTGCTGCTCGCTTGGCCAAGTGCCCGGGCGCAGCCGGTGGAGTGGCCCGAGCCGCCCAAGCGGGTGGTCTGGCTTGCCGCTGCTCACGAATCGTTTGGTGACGGCACTACTTCGGCCAAACCGCTCGATGCCTCCTCGGCAACAAAACTTGGCCAAGCGCTGGAGCGTCTTACACGTGAGCTTGGCCTGTATGGCGACGGTGTGGTGTTGCGATTTCTTCCGGGTGGCTACGAGACTCACGGCATCCGTATTCGCCCGCGCTGGCATGTGGTCGGGGCCGGCATCGGCAAGACACGAATCAAACTTGTCCCTTCGCCCCAACATTTGAAAATCAAGTCCGCCTATCACAGCGTGATCGGGGGTGGCTGGGGGCCGCAGTATTCGACGGGGGCGGAAAGGGAGCGCTTGGCCAAGCGGGATTTTGAAAACCTCCGCATCGCGGACGTGTCGCTCGACTGTAACTGGCGCGGGATGAAAAAGGCGCTTGGTCCGATCCTAAAAAAGGCGTCCGGGGTGGATCTGTTGGCGAGACAGGCGTTGGTGGAGCGGGTACGGGTGAGCGGGTTCGGTGCGGTGGGTGGCCGACCCTCGTGGCGCGAGGTGTTTCCCATCCGTGTGATCTCCGGCATGGGCGATGGGGCGAACCTGCCGGGTTATCGGGACTCGATCATCGAGGTGCGGCATTGTGTCGTGGAGGATTTCGTACGCGGGCCGGACACCGGCACGGAGTGGCCATACTGCACCGGCATCATGGTGAGCCACCGGGGTGCCGATGTTGAAAACGGGACAGTTCGCGCGCGGGTGCATCACAACGAGATTCGGAACATTGTCAATGGCATCGCGATGGGTGGTGCTTTTTTGCAACGGGCCGAGTTTTTTGAAAACAAGGTGAGCAACTGCGGGATTGGCTTCAACTTCGACACGGGAAGCAACCGGGGCGTGGTGATCCGTGACAACGAATTCGTGGCCTGCGTCGGCGGTGGCAGTGTGAACGACGGCAAGCAGTTTGTGATACGCGACAATGTTTTTCGACTGCGGGCACCGGGCGTACCACGTTTTGCCTATTGGCATAATGGCTTGCGTCTGTGGGATCACACGCGCGGCTTCGTGGTGGAGGGCAACCGCTTTGTGTTCGACGGCGAATCACTGCCAAAGGCGCGCGGCGTCCTGCTGCACGGGGCCAGCGTTGGGCTGCGGATGTATCAAAACGAGGCCGGCGAATGGCAAAGCCAGATTGATCCGCATCGTTTTGCAGGCAACCTGTATAGTGGCCTGTTACCAAACCTCGCCGGCCCACAAAAAGCAGATCACGAGATGCACCTCGTCGTCGGCGAGCGGGCCATCCACCTCACCGGAGTCGAAGGGCAGGGGGACGGAGTACAATTCACCTGGTCTGACGATTGAGTTTTGGAGTGTGTACAGGGATTCTATTCAGCCACGCGTGGGCGATTTCATGCCTTCTCCCCCCGGGTCGGGGGAGAAGGTGACCGAAGGTCGGATGAGGGGGATGAGTTTATCGGGTAAAATCGGTCGGCATCGTTGTGGGTGATCTACCCTCACCCTTCCCTCTCCCTCATAGGGAGAGGGTATTATTTTGATCAGATGCGCGACTGAATGATTTTGCGGGGAGAAGGACTGCCCCCGTTTTTTTAGTCGCTGAGGGTGCCGTCGGGGAGGGTGGTTTTTTTTAGGGTGATGCCTTCGTGGTCATTAGGGTCGAAGCCGGTGGCGCCTCGGAGATTCGCCTTTGACAGGTTGGCGTTGGCGAGTCGGGCGCGGTCGAGTTTTACGTTTCGTAAATCGCTGCCGGTGAAGTTGGCCCCCGTCAGGTCGCGCCCCTGAAGTTCCACTCCGCGCAGGGCCCACCCGGAAAAATCTTTTTCACTCAAGTCCATGCCGTGGGCGCCGTCGACGTAGAGTTGGATGAGCAGCGTCAGGCCGGCGTCGTGAGTTCGGACGGAGGCGTCCGGCATGGTGGTGGTGTGGTACACGGTCTCGGGAAAATTGAACCATGGCCCGATGCTGGCGTTGGTGAGGTTCGCTTCGGTGAAGTCGACGTTGCCCAGTGTGGTTTCGGCGAGGTTGGCGCCGGTGAGGTCGGCCCCGAGAAGGTTGGCGCCGCTTAGGTTTGCCATCGCAAGGTCGGCGTTGTTGAGGTTAGCCATCGCAAGGTTTGCCCCGCGCAGGTCGGCCCCGACGAGGTTACGCTTGGCCAG
>JAPPPH010000045.1 GCA_028817635.1 Verrucomicrobiales bacterium
CTAGCTTACTCCGTCTTAGCGGATATCTACCGCGTATATCCCTATTGGAATGTGGAATCCCCTACAACCGCACTTCCAAAAGCACGAAAGAATGCAGAAAAAGCTCGGTCTCTCGATCCAACATTAGCCGAGCCTTTGACAACCTTAGCAGCCTTGGAGCAAGAGAGGCATAACTGGGACAAATCCGATGAGTTATTTGCCCAGTCAATGACGCTGAACAAAAACTACTCCACCGCTTGGCAGTGGCATGGAGGAAATAAGTTAAGGAGCGGGCATCCAGACCTAGCGTTGAAGAAAATTCTCAGGGCATTTGAACTAGATCCAATATCCCCTGTAATTTCAGGAGCTCTAGGCCAATCTAAACTATACTTGGACGAGCCGCTTAAATCCATTCCTCACTTTCAAAAAGCCTATGAGTTGTCCAACAAGGAAAACCTCAGTTTCATCCCAATGATCGCGCATGCGTATTTACGAAAGAATCAGCCAAAGAAAGGTTTGGAGATCATAAACGGACACTTTGAGGATATCTCTAATAATATTCGTGCTCTGGCTTATTCGGCCCGTTGTGAGGCAAGACTTGGGAACATGGAGCGCGCTTATAAACACCACATTACATTGCTCCACTTGGTCGCGAAACCTGATCAATATGTCCCCGAAACTTATGTTGCCGATGTCTTTGCAGAGTTTGATGACAAGGAAAAAGCGTTTTATTGGATGCATAAGGCCATCGATAATCTCGCGCCGGATGGAACGATGTTCATCCATAAACCTATATATAATAAATGGAAGAATGAACCGGAGTATCGGGCTTTGTTGAAAAAAGCGAATCTGGACAAGCTTTGAGGCTGGCTTAGTTTTCTCCCCCTCACCTTTTCCTCTCACTTTCCCGTTGAGAGGATAGTTTGAGCCTCGTTTTATGTGGTCTTTGCCTTGGCGCGAAGCGCTGGCCAAGCGGAGTCCAGACCACGGAACACACGGAATCGATCATCAACTTCCTTCTCCCTATGAGGGAGAAGGTGGCCGAAGGCCGGATGAGGGTGAGGGCTTGGCCAGGCGCTTGGTTCATGAGCAAGACAAACACGGTGTTCATAGTCAAACCGGTCTACGATAAATGGAAAGATGAGCCGGAGTATCAGGCTTTGTTGAAGAAGGCCAACTTGGTGCAACCTTGAGGCTGGCTTGGTTTTCGCCCCCTCACCTTTTCCCTCTCTCCCTTCCGGGGAGAGGATAGTTTGGTTTTCGTTCAAGGATTGGTGTTGTCGAAACCGCTTGGCCAAGCGGAGTCCAGACCACGGAATACACGGAAACGATTCTGAATTCCTTCTCCCTATCAGGGAGAAAGTGGCCGAAGGCCGGATGAGGGTATGAGGGCTTGGCCAATGTGCTTCCGGTTGACGCGTAAGCGTCTTGGAGTGCGGTGCTCCGCACCGCTTTGGATCGCCCGAGAAAGCGGCAGGGACTGCCGCACTCCATGACGCTGCCGCGAATGCCGTGACTCACCGGAGCTACGATGAATCAGGGAGCACACGGGGCGAGCCGCCAAGGCACGCACGCCGACGGCGTGCGCTCCCCACCGTTTTCGGAAATCACCCATTACGCCTTCACCCGCTCGGACTTTGGATCGTAGGCCGGTTGCATCGAGAGACTGGCCGGTACGCGTTCGCATGCGACCTCGAGTTCGTATTCGCCGCCGGTCAAGAACTCCCGATCCACGCCGGCTTTGTTTCGCACGTAGCCCATGCCAAGCGATTGGCCAACGGTGTGACCGAAGCCGCCGCTGGTCAACCAACCAACGCGCTCGCCGTTGCGGTAAATCGTCTCGCGGCCCAGCAGCACGACCTCCGGATTGTCCACCTCAAAAAAGGCCAGGCGCTTGGCCAAGCCGTTGGCCTTTTGCTGCTCGAGTGCCTCGCGGCCAAGGAACGGCGTGTCGGCCTTCAACTTGGCCGCCCAGCCAAGCCCGGCCTCGAGCGGTGTGTGGTCGGGTGTCACGTCGGCGCCCCAGATCCGGTAGCCCTTCTCGAGGCGCAAACTGTCGATCGCGCGGTAGCCGGCGTTGGCGATGCCATGCACTTGGCCAAGCTCCATCAGCCGATCGTAAACCGCCCCGGCCGACTCCACCGGCATGTGCAGTTCCCAGCCCAACTCGCCCACGAACGTGACGCGCATCGCCCGCAAGGTCGCCCCGGCGATTTGAATTTCCTGCGAGGTGGCGAACGGAAAAGCCTCGTTCGATAAATCGGCATCGGTCGCCTGCTCAAGCACTTCGCGAGCCATCGGCCCCATCAACCCCAGCACGGCGTGTTCCTGCGAAACATCCGCCAACTGCACGTCGCAGTCAGCCGGAAGATTGCGCTCGATCCAATTAAAATCACGTGCCGCCGAGCCGGTACCAGTGACGATGTAAAATTCGTTTTCCGACAGGCGGCAAACAGTCAGGTCCGCCTCGATGCCACCACGTTTGTTGCAGAGCTGCGTGTAAACCAGGCGACCCGGCGGGACGGCCACATCGTTGGCGCAAACCCACGACAGCGCACGCTCGGCGTCCGGCCCGTCGACCCGGTACTTGGCGAACGACGACTCGTCGAACAGCGACACTGCCTCGCGGGTTTGCCGATGCTCGCGCGCCACGTGCTCGAACCAGTTCGCGCGGCCGTAGCTCGGCTCGTCTCTTGGCTCGACACCGGCCGGCGCAAACCAGTTCGGTCTCTCCCAACCAAATTTGCTGCCGAAACAGGCACCGGCCGATTTCAGGCGCAGGTAGAGCGGCGAGGTTTTCAGAGGACGTCCCGACTCGTGCTCCTCGCTTGGCCAAGCCATGGTGTAATGCTTGCCGGTCGCCTCGGTCGTGCGCTCGATGAGAAACTTCGTGTCGCGGTGATGAGCGCCGAAACGTCGGATGTCCACCGGCCACAGGTCCATCGACGGTTCGCCACCGACAATCCACTCCGCCAACGCCCGCCCCGCCCCACCATTGGCCGCGATGCCGTAGGCGTTGAAACCGGTGCCGACAAAATAGCCGGGCAACTCCGGCGCCTCGCCAAGGATGAAACTGCCGTCCGGCGTGAACGCCTCCGGGCCGTTGATGAGCTGACGGATGCCGGCGTTTTCCAGTGAAGGCACCCGGCCCGCCGCCTGCAAAAAAAGGCCCTCAAACTGATCCCAGTCGCTGTCGAGCAGTTGAAAATGAAAGTCGCGCGGGATGCCGTCCTGCGGCGTCCACGGCATCGGGTCCAGCTCGTAGCCGCCCATCACGAGGCCGCCTACCTCCTCCTTGAAATAGCAAAGCCGATCCGGGTCTCGCAGCGTCGGCAGATCGGCGGTCACCCCTTCAATCGGTTCGGTGACAAGGTACTGGTGCTGCATCGGCTGCACCGGCACAGAGACGTTGGCCAAGCGACCGCATTCGCGCGCCCAGATGCCGCAGCAGTTAACCGCGACCTCGCACTCGATGTTGCCCAAGTCCGTCTGCACCCCGGCCACCCGGCCGTCGCGAATGTCGAACCCGGTCACCCGACAGCCCTCGATGATTTTTGCGCCCTCCATCTTCGCGCCCTTGGCCAAGGCCTGACACAAATCGGACGGACTCGCCTGCCCGTCGGTCGGCAGGAACGCTGCGCCGATCACGTCCGAGACATCCATCAACGGCCATAGCTCCTTGGCTTCGCCGGGCGAAAGCAGATGCATCTCGAGCCCGAAACTGTGCGCGGTGGTCGCCTGTCGCTTGATCTCGGCCAAGCGCTCGTGGTTGCAGGCCAAGCGCAGCCCGCCGTTGGCTTTCCAGCCGGTGGCCTGCCCCGTCTCCGCCTCGAGCTTGCTGTAAAGCTCGACGCTGTACTTGAGCAGTTGCGTGATACTGGCCGAGCTGCGGAGTTGGCCAACCAAGCCGGCGGCGTGAAACGTGGAGCCGCCGGTCAGCGTCTTGCGCTCGAGCACGACGACATCCTTCCAGCCGAGCCGCGTGAGGTGATACGCCACGCTGCACCCGACGACGCCGCCGCCGATGATGACCACCCGCGCGCGTGCGGGAAGCGTTGAGTTGGTATCAGCTTCCGAGGCCATAGTAGGTTTCGTAAACGCGTTTGGCTGAGGTTTGCGCGGCGGCGGAGTCCCACTCCGTGTCGAGGAATCGATCCGGGCTGAGGCTGCGGACGTAGTCGGAAGGCTCCGGCTCGAGCATCGACTCAACCACGTGCCGCCCGATGCCAGCCGAGCCGCTGACGCCGTGGGCATTGCAACCGCCGGCCATGACGAGCCCGCCCAACTGCTGGCTCTCGCCGATGATGAATTTGCCGTCCGGCACGAAGGTCGGCCAGCCCTTGAAAATACTGCGCACGCCAAGGTCAGCCGCCTTGCCGTAGAGCAGCGTGATCTGCTCGATGAACCAGCCCATCACGTCCCAATCCTCATCGATGCGCGGCGGGGTCTCGCCGTTTTTAAATTCGTCCGGCTTGAGCGAGAGCGACTCCGGCTCCCAACCGCCAAGCAGCAGCCCGTTGATCTCGGCGCGCAGATAAAGCGATGCGTCCGGCACGCGCATGACCGGCAGATCCGGGTGCATGCCGTCGGCGTCGACACTCACAAAATACTCATGGCGTACCGGGAAAATCGGGAGGCTCAACCCAGCCATCTGCGCAATATGCCAAGCGTGTGCGCCGGCGGCATTGATGACCGTGTCGCAGGCGATCGCGCCCCGGTTGGTGTCGACCCCGGTCACGCGGCCGTTCTCCGTGCGGATGCCCTCGACCGTCACGCCGGTGGCGAGGCGGGCACCGGCTTGGCGGGCGCGATGCGCATAGGCCATCGCGAGGTCGTTGGGCTGAAGGTAGCCGTCGCTTGGGCACCACAACACCGACTTGGCCGGTGAAAAATCGAACATTGGCCACTTGTCGCGAGCCTCGTCGGCGCTGATGAAAGCGGTCTCCAGCCCGGCCTCGTCGGCGGTCGATTTCATCTGCTCAAACTCCACCACTCGCTCGTCGGTCAGCGCCACCCGCAGCGACCCGACCTGCCGCCAGCCCGGCTTGGCCTCCGGCTCGGCCTCCATCGCGGAGAAGGTCTTGACCGACCACATCGCCAACTTGACGCGATCCACGCTGGTGCGCACCTGACCGACGAGGCCGGCCGCCTGCGAGGTGGTCTCCGACGCAAGTGCCTCGTTTTTTTCGAGTAGCAAAACGTCGGTCTTGCCGGCCTGACAGAGGCTATGCACGACACCGCAGCCGACGCCCCCGCCACCAATCACCACGATCTCTGCGTCGCCAAAAGTGAGATTCAAGTTTTCAGTTTCAAGTTTCAAGAGTACAGGGGTCAGCGTCTTGGAGTGCGGCAGTCCCTGCCGCTTTTGGGCGCGACCCAAAGCGGTGCGGAGCACCGCACTCCACGACGCTCCCGCGATTTACGCGGGCGGCTTGGTGGTCATGTGTGTTCGTTGGTTTAGCCATTGCCGTTCCGGTTTTTTGCGGCCTCGGCGAGGAGGGGGACAACCTCGAACAAGTCGCCGACGATGCCGTGGTCGGCCACCTGAAAGATCGGGGCCTCGGGGTCGGTGTTGATCGCGACGATGTGCTTCGAGGTGCGCATGCCGGCCAAGTGCTGGATCGCACCACTCACGCCACACGCAATGTAAACCTGCGGTGACACAACCTTGCCGGTCTGGCCGACCTGATCGCGGTACGGCCGGTAACCAGCATCGACCGCCGCGCGCGACGAACCGACCGCCGCGCCAATGGTGTCGGCAAAGTTTTCGATGATGCTGAAGTTTTCCGCGCTGCCGAGCGAGCGGCCACCGGTCACGATGATCGCCGCCTCGGTAACGTCGGGCCGCTCCCCGCCGCCTGCGATGATCTCCTTGAGCGCAGTTTTTTGTTCCGGCAACTCGACGGTCGCCTGGGCGACTTCAGCACTCCGGGCGGTGTCCGGCTCCGGGGCCTTGGCTGAGCGCGGGCGGACAGTGATCACCTTCAAACTGTCATCCGTGAACTCCACCTCCGCAGTCGCCTTGCCGGCGTAAACCGGGCGACGCGCGATCACCGTGTCGCCCTCGCAACTCAACTGAATGCAGTCGGTGGCCAAGGCGGCGTCAAGCGTGGCGGCCAGGCGCGGGGCCAGGTCACGACCCTGCGGCGTGTGCGCGGCAAGTACCACGTCGGGGGCAATTCGCGGGACGACTTGGCCAAGCGCTTGGCCAAGCGATTCCCCGGTGCCACCGGCCAGCGCCAGCGACTCGACGAGGTGCACCTTGGTCGCGCCCAGTTGGCCAAGCGGTTCGGCGAGCGGCGCGACGGCCTCTCCGGCGACGACCGCGTGAATCTCCGCCTGGCCAAGCGACAAGCCAAACAGTTCGCGCGTGGCTTCGGCCAAGGCTCCGTTTTTGTGTTCGGCGATAATTAAAATCTTCATTTTCGATTCTCCGTTCAGATGGCTTGGACGTCCTCCGCGAGCACGCGGATCAGCTCGTTGGCTTGCTCGGCCGGCGAACCCTCGATGATACGGCACGGCTGCTTGGGCGGCGGCAGCTCGAAATTTCGCAGCCGCGTTTTGCGGTCGGCATCGGTGACGCCCAGTTCGTCAGCAGTCAATGTGTCGATCGGTTTTTTCTTGGCCTTGATGATGTTGAGCGCGGTGGCGTAGCGCGGTTCATTGAGGCCGACCTGCGCCGAGATCACCGCCGGGAACGGCGTCTCGATGATCTCGATATTGCCGCCGCCGACATCGCGCCGGCAGGTGACGGAGCCGTCGCCGTACTCGATGCCGTTGACCACGTTGACGCACGGCAGGCCAAGTTTCACAGCCAGCATGGTGCCCACCGCGCCCGCGCCGTCATCGATCGCCTCCTTGCCGACGAACACGACGTCCGCTTGGCCAAGTTTGCCGATGGCGGCGGCCAACGAGCGGGCGTTCGTGGCCGAGTCGGCATCGCCCGGCAAATCCAGCCGCACGGCGGCGTCAGCGCCCATGGCGAGGGCCATCCGCAGCGACTCGGTCACCCGCGCCGGCCCGGCCGACAGCACAGTGACCGTCGAGCCGGGTTGGCGATCGCGAAATTGCAGCGCCTCCTCGATCGCGAGCTCGTCATGCGGCGAAATGATCCACTGGATATCCGCCTCGTCGATTCCATTGCCGTCCTCGCGCAGCTTGATCCGCGTCGTGGTGTCCGGCACCTGCCTGATACAAACAAAGATGTTCATCAAAAATTATTTCGCCTTCTTTTTCAGTTGCTCGAGATACCAGCGGACGAAGCGCTCCACGTTGTACTCCTTGTGCGTGGAGTATGGGCCCGGCCGGTAGCCGCTGGATTGCACGCCGAGTTGGGCGGCCTCGCAAAGTTCCCAATCCTGCTCGGAGGTGAGTTGCCAGAACGGCATCAGTTTCTCGAGATCGTAGTCGCTGCCTTCCTCCGCTTTTTTGTCGACCAACCAGATCACCCGCACCTCGGTCGTCGCCTTGTCGATCGGCAGCAGACGTGTGCTGACCACGTGGTCACAACTGGCGTGACACCACATGTTGGGTACGGTGCGAAATCGAAGTGTGCCGACGGAGTTGTCGGTATAGTCGCCCATCAACGGCGCGACCTGTTTGCCGTCCATCGTCTCGCTGACGTAGCCGTCGGACAACAGCGTGCGGTTGATGGAAAACCAGCCGTGCTCGCCCGAGCTCGGAAACGGCGCCATGCCGCTGGCCTGATGCGTGATGGCCAGCCCCTGCCGCCCCCACGCCTCCTCGCTCTTCCGGGATTTTTCATCGATGCGGGCCATCATCTCCGGCGAGGTATCGTCGGTGTTGAAATGGTCGTAGTTGGCCTTGATGTACTGCGGATGGTTGAGGTTGCAGTGGTAACACTCGCGGTTGTTTTCCCAGACGAGTTTCCAGTTGGCGCGCACGGTGTAGTTGACCGCTCTGGCGACCTTTGCGCGATCGACGCCCTGCGGCTTGAGCATCGGCTCCAGTTGCTTGCGGGCAGGGCCAAAATCGACCGGGCGATCATCGAGGTTTACGAAAATGAAGCCGCACAAATTCTCCGTCGCCACCGGCAGCAGGCCAAGCGAGTCGCTGTCCAGCTCCTCGTGCATTCCGCGGCAGGACAACAGTTTGCCGTCCTTGCCGTAGACCCACTGGTGGTACGGGCAGACGAGTTGCCGGGCCGAGCCGCTCGGCTTTCGACAGAGCAGCGTGCCGCGATGGCGGCAGACGTTGTGAAACGCCCGCACGACCCCGTCCTCCCCCCGGATGACGATCAGCGGGTCGGCGCCCACGTTAAACGTGAAATAATCGCCGGCATTGAGGATCTCGCAGTCATGCCCGGCAAAGAGCCAGCCCCGCCGCCAGACCCGGTCGAGATCGGCCCGGTAGATTTCGTCCGAGGTAAAAAATTCACCCGGCAGACTGCGCCACTCCGGACAGGCTCCGGCAGCGGCGGCAGGATCGAATTGTTCGGGTGCAACGGTCATGGACTGCGGGTATCAAAAACGAGCGGGTCGCTTGGTCGGTCGAGTGTGCCAAGCGGGACGTCCCGGCAGTATAACCAATTTTGGGGAGCCTGAGTCATCACACTACTTTTGTAGATACTCCATGACCGCCTCGGTACGATTCTGCACGCCCAGTTTTTCGTAGATATTCTTGAGGTGATTATGCACCGTCCAGATGCTGATGCTCAGGAGATCGGCGATTTCCTTATCCAACGCCCCGCGGCTGAGGTGGGTCATCACCTCGTGCTCCCGTGGTGTCAGGTGCGGGAACGCCTCCTCCACACGATCCGTCGCCAGAGTGTCGATCTGGTTTTTGAAATATCGCCGCACCAGCCGGTCGATGGTCGCCGGATTGAGCCGTGGCCGTCCATTGGCATCCGCCACCGATTCATCCTCCAACAGGTGAAACAGCTCCCCCGTCGGTGTCCTGTTTAAAAAATAGCCGTGCAGGCTGCCTGCCGTGGAATCAAACAATTGCTCGCTATCCTCAAAAGTGGCAAACGGCACCACCGGGCAGTCCAGAAACTTTCGCTTAAAAACATGGTCCAGTTCCTCCCCGGAAAACCCGGGCATGCCGCGGTTCACCAACAGGAGACCGGGCTCGTCCTCCCGGCCAAGCGACCCCAGCGAGTCGATGTCTGCGAAGGTTTCCCGGCAGCAAAATCGCTCTGCCTGATTGACCAGCTTTTGGACGCTCGCCGCCACGGACGAGTCTGGATCGACCACAAACACGTTTAAATTTTCGGCATCCGTTTTGGATCGTTTGGACGTCCTTTTCGTTTTTCCCGGCAGACTGTGTATCGTCAGGTACGTGCAGCAAAACGGGCTGCCGGCCCAGATCAATGCCAGCGTCAGCTCCCGCCTGAACCGGGCCGCCGCCTCCCAGCCCTCGCCGACCACACACCGGTACACTTCCAGCGCCTGCTCCGCCGCCTGCACCTCGTTGAGTGTCCCAAGCGGGAAATAACAGCCGGCACCGTCGTGCTCGATACGGCAGGAAAACTCCGGCTTGGCCAGGCGCTTGGCCGGGTACTTTCGCTCCACCAAGCGCAGCCGCCAGTAGTCCACCGACTCACGGGGATCGTCCGCATCCAGCCCGGTGGCCACGACCGGCACAGCCGACCTCGCCGCTTGGCCAAGCGATGCCCAGCCGCTTTGTTGAATCTGCGCAAAGATCGCCGCTGCCTTCTCGGCCGCGACCTCCTGATCGACCGCACCGAGCGAGATCGTCCGGCGTACACCCTGATGTTGAATCTTGGCCGACCAGCCACGCACCCGGTGAAGTTTGCCCGCCCGGACGTAACTGTTCCGGAACACACGCGTCCGCCAGTAGACCGGCTCCAGCCGCTGGTCCCCTGCCGCTTGGCCGGTTTCAACCCAGTCGGATGTCGCTTGCTTGGACATGCTTGGACGTTCATACTCGCCCGGTTCCCCAAAGCCAAGCCGGTTTTCCGCTTGGCCAAGCGGCGGGAGCTTGGACACGCTTGGACGTCGATTCACCGGGTAACAATGATCCCGACTCTTTTCTGCGGCCAGAATAGGCTATTTTTGTTTTCCGACCGCATCACAACAATCTCCACTCCGTCACACAAAACCGTGTGCCCAAAACAATCGCCACAACGATGAAACGCAAAATCAACTCGAAGATACTCCTACTGTTTGCCGCCCTGCTGTCTCTCTCGCTGCCCCTGTTCGGGCAGGAGGTCAGCACCGACTTCAGCAACTACGCGTCCGAAGAAGAAATCATCGTCACATTCAGTGACGGCCCGGGCAACCCAAAGGACTGGGTCGGCCTGTACAAACAGGAAATGGTTGCCGGCGAAGACAGCTCACTCGCATGGGCCTACGTGGACGGCACCAAGACCGGCACCGAGGGGCTCACCGAAGGCGAGCTGACGTTCGCCGACGGCTTGGTGGACGAGGGCATTTACGAGGCGCGGTTTTTCGAGGACAACGGCTACACGCTGCTGGCCAAGGCGGTTTTCACCGTGGGAGACGTGGGGCCAACCGTCAAAACTGACAAGGCAGTCTACACGCCCGGTGAACCGGTCGTGGTCGATTTTCTGGTCGGCCCCGGCAACCCGAAGGATTGGGTCGGCCTGTACAAGGTGGGGATGGTGCCAGGCAATGTCGGCAGTCTGGCCTGGTTTTATGTCGATGGAACAAAAGACGGCAATGAGGGAGTGGAGTTCGGGACGCTTACATTTGACGGCGGGATGACGGATGAGGGCGATTACCGAGCGGTGTTTTTTGAAAACAACGGCTACACCGTGCTGGCGGACACGGAATTCAAGGTGCAAAAACCGGCGCCGGAAACTCCCAAGGTGGTTTCCATCTCCCCGCAGGACGGCGACAAAAATGCTGATCCCGCGATCACCTTCACCGCTACGATTCGAAACGGCACCACGTCGCTCAAGTCGGATAGCGTCAAGCTCACCCTCGACGGCAAGGCGGTGGATGCCACGGTCACCGCCGGTGAGGAAGGATTCAATACCGTCACCTTCACCGGTGAAGGCCTGTTTGCGGCCGGATCCAATCACCGGTACACACTGGAATTCTCCGACGACGGCGACCCGGCGACCAGCGAATCGGTCTCGGTGGAAATCGATGTTGCCGCCTACGTGGAACTCGAGTTGCCGGAGGCGATCTATTTTGAAAACTTCGACAGCGTCGAGGAATTCGAAATGCCGGACGGCTGGGAGGGCGTCAATCTCTCGCAGGAAATTAACGCGGAACTCGAGCCGGACGATTTCACCTCGGCCTATTACGAGGGCTGGGTGAACGTCGCCATGACCCGCTGGAGCAACAGCGGAAGTGCCGCGCAAAAGGCAACTCAGCCGGCACCGCCGATTTTCGTGAACGGCACGCGCCAGGTGCTCACCGGCAATGCGCTCGTCGCCGACTCCGCCTCGCGCAACGGCCACTTTCTCACGTTCGTGTACACGAAGGATTTTGACCTGAGCGATCACAAGGACGTGCACCTCGGTTTTTACAGCCACTACGCACAAAATCAGGACAGCTCCGGCTCGGTGGAATACTCCATCGACGAAGGCGAAACATGGCTGCCGATCGTTTACATGATGGACCAGGCCGACATCGTCCGGGACGACGACGGCAACGTCGATGCCGTCACCACGCTGGAGCAGGAACACGCGGATATCGCCGTGGGCTACGACCCGGATACGTTCGAGGAGGTCGGCGGCTACTACGGTGCCTACATCGGCGCGGAGATTTCCGAGGTGCTGGCCCCGTATATCAGCGGCCGGATCAACGACAACCAGACTGAGTCGAAGCGGTACGAGTTGTTCCGCCTCCCCGAGGCAGACGGCGAAAAGACGGTCCGGTTCCGTCTGGCCAAGAGCGGCACCTACAGTTGGTACTGGGGTATCGACAACTTCGGCCTCTACAGCATCGCACCCAGCTCGATGCCGGAAGTGGTCGAGGCCAGTCCGGCCGCCGGGAGTCAGGGCGCCAACCCAATGCCGCTGTTGACATTCCTAATCAAAAACGGTGAGGCCAAGCTGGACCCGGCCTCGGTCAAGCTGGAGTTCAACGGCACGGCGGTCGAGGGTATTACTGTCACCGAAATCAAGATCGGCGCAGAGGACGGCCATCAGGTCACGTATCAGGTCACCGATCTTCTGGAACCACTCTCGCAAAACAGCTTCAAGCTCACCTACGCGGAGGACTCCGGCGAAAACCGGATGGGCACCTTCGAGGGGAGCTTCACCGTGGCGGAGTTCACCAAGCGCGCACTGCCCGCCCCGCTCGCCTTTGAATCGTTCGACGACCTCGAGGAGTTCGCCCTGCCCGAGGGCTGGTCAACGACGAGCTACGTGAACGAGGCCGACACGATCGTCTGGGATGAGGATCCCGACGACTGGACCTCGATGACCTACTCCGGCTGGGCCAACGTCTCGCTTGACCGCTGGAAAACCGGGCCGTACTGGAACGAAAAATCACAGGCCGCAAACCCGCCGGTATTCATCAACGGCAATGCACAGTTCCCCTCCGGCAACTTCCTGATCGCTGACTCCGCCCTGCGCAACGCCAACTTTGTGACCGTGATTGAGACGAAGGATTTCGACCTGAGCGAAGCCGCCGATGTGCACCTCGGTTTTTACAGTCACTACACCCAGAACCAGGACAACTCCGCGAGTGTCGAGTACTCGATTGACGGCGGGGACACCTGGCTGCCGGTGCTCTACATGCTGGACCAGGCCGACATCGTCGCCGGTGACGACGGCTCCGTCGACGCCGAGGCCACGCTCAACGCAGCCCACGGCGACGTGGCCCTCGTGGATAATGTCCTGTTTCAGGACGATGACGAAATCTGGGACATGGAGCCGCTCGAGGAAGCGCTCGGCGGCAGCTACGGCGCGTTCATCGGCGCGGAGATCGACGCCTCGCTCGCGCCGCACATCAGCGGTCGGGTGAACGATAACCACGCCGAGTCCCGGCGGTTTGAGTTGCATCGTCTCCCCAAGGCGGACAATCAGGCCAAGGTGCGGATTCGCTTCGCCATGAACGGCACGTGGAGCTGGTACTGGGCAGTTGATAACTTTGGCCTGTACAACATCGAGGAGGCCACCACCACCACACCGGACATCGACAGCATCTCGGTGGAAGGCGGCGTGGTCACCATCAACTGGCAGGGCGCGGCCGGGGTGCGGTTGCAGAAAACAACCCGCTTGGCCAAGCCGGACTGGCAGGACGTACCCGGCACCAACGGGGAATCCTCGGCACAGGAGGTTGCCGACCAAGCCGAGTCGTACTATCGTCTCATCCGCGATTAGCCCAACCCGCTTGGCCAAGCGCAAGATGAGAAATAGAGACACAGGCCCGACCAACCAAGCGCGGGGGTTCACCCTGATCGAGCTGCTGGTGGTCATTGCGATCATCGCCATCCTCGCCTCGCTGCTTCTGCCGGCACTGGCCCGGGCCAAGGGCATGGCGCAACAGATCAGTTGTCTCAATAACCTCAAGCAGCTTGGGCTGGCCGTACAACTGTACTCCGGCGACAACGACGACTGGATCAACCCGATTCAGGACCGGATCGCCCCCGGCCTCGAGTCCAGCTGGAGACCGTACCTATACAGGTACCTTGGTGCGACGTGGGACCACGACAAAAAGATGTTCCTCGGCGGCAGCAAACAGACCTACGATTGCCCGACCGAAAACGCCAAGGGCAAAAAGGGCGATGTCTATCACCTGGGCAAACCGGCCATCGTCGGGCAGTTCCGTTTTGGCGAAATCGGAATCGCCAGCGGCATCGGCGCAGTGAACGTGCACTGGGTCAAGGGCGGCGCGCAGCCTCCGTTTGGCCGGCCGGTCGGCTACGAAAATAACCTCTGCAAATGGGGCTCGGTGGAATCCGCCTCCGATATGATTCTACTCGGCGACGGTCACAGCAACCTCGGCGGCTGGCCCAACGATGCCTGGTGGATCTGGAAGGACTTGGGCAACGCAAACTCTGCGGGATACAACCGGTTCATCCAAAACGACCCGGGCGCAATGCGGCACGGCGGCAAGTCCAACTACGTCTTCGGCGATGGTCGGGCAAAACTGCTCGACCCGAACATGATCCCCTGCGACGAGTCAGCCTGCTGGTGGTCTGCACCGCGCAGCCCGCACTGACATGGCGCTAAAAAAGGAGCAGAAAAAACAGCTGACCCTAGCCGGTGTACTGTTCGGGCTGGCCATCCTGTTTTTCTTCCTGCTTGGCCCCTCTGATCGGGAGGCTCTGCAATACTTTTACGACGAGAGCGAACAGAAACTGTTCACGGCGCCGGCCAACTCCATCCCGCCTATCAAGGGCATCAACGACGACCAGTTCGACGGTGTCCGGGCCATCGTCATCGCGCCCGAGGGCCTGTGCGGCGACAAGTCCGCCCGTCGTATCGCCTATCTCGAGAAATGGTCGCCACAGTTCAAGCAGCACTTGGAGGCCGCCGCCCGGGCCAAAGCCAACGGCCAAGCCGTGCCCAACATCGTCGATCGTTCCCAGCGTAAATTGCACCGGTTCGTTCGACGGGAAGACTCCCAACAATGGTATTCCTTAAACACCGATCAAGCCGCAAAAATCATCTCGGTACTCCGAACCAAGGATGCTCAAGGGAGATTTCCAACACCCTGCACACCGAACAATTGAAAATCGTGCGCACCCGCACAACAGTAGGCAATGCTGGCAAAATAAACGGCTTAGCTTATACTTTTCGAGCGCCGGATGTGGCGTGTCGCATCACGCTTTTTAACTGATTTGATGGAGAACACTTCCTTCAACTTCCCGACAGACACCCGGGTCGGCCCGGGCGCCATCTCGCAACTCAACGTAACATTGCTCGCACTGGGCATCCACCGGCCACTGGTCGTAACCGATGCCGGGCTGCTCGCGACCGATGCCTACAAAAAACTCGCCGCCGCCCTACTCCCCGGTGAGCCGGATCGCGACTGGTTTTTGCACTCCGACGTGCAGCCCAATCCAACCGAGGCCAACACCCAGGGCGCGGCCGAGCTGGCCCTGGCTAAGGGTTGCGACGGCGTCATCGGCCTCGGCGGAGGCAGTGCACTGGACGCAGCCAAGGTCTGCCGCATCCTCATCAAGCAGCCGCAGCTCAAGCTTGCCGACTATGACTGGGAGGCCGACTGGAGCGGGCTGTTGCCGTTCATCGCCGTGCCCACCACCGCTGGCACCGGCAGCGAGGTCGGCCGCAGCGGCGTGGTCACCCCGGACGGCTCCGACAGCAAGGGAATGTACTTTCACCCTGAACTGCTCGCCCGCTGTGTTTTTCTCGACCCGGAACTGACCACCGGACTGCCAGCCGGGTTGACCGCCGCCACCGGACTCGACGCTCTCACCCACTGCATCGAGTCGTTCACGTCGCCGGCGTTTCAGCCGATGTGCGACGGCATTGCACTTGAAGGCATCCGGCTCATCATCCGCGCTCTGCCCACGGCCATTGCCGACGGTGCTGATCTCGATGCGCGCGGCCACATGCTCGTCGCCGCCGCGATGGGCGGCGTGGCGTTTCAAAAGGATCTCGGGGCAACCCATTCTCTGGCGCATCCGCTTTCCGCCATTTGCGGTGTGCACCACGGCACGGCCAACGCCAT
>JAPPPH010000259.1 GCA_028817635.1 Verrucomicrobiales bacterium
TCGTCTACCAGAAGTATTCACTTTATCCGTTCCTGACCGCGCTGGATAACGTGGCGCTTGGCCTGAAACTCGACCAGACGACCACGATGTTTCGTTGGTTCAACTGGGCCGGATGGTCACGGAAACGGCGAGAGTTCCGGGATCGTGCCGCGGTGTTTCTGGAAAAAGTCGGCCTTGGCCAAGCGATGCATTTGTATCCAAGCCAGATGTCCGGCGGCATGCAGCAGCGGGTGGCCATTGCCCAAGCGCTAATCATGGAGCCGGAGATCATCCTGCTCGACGAACCGTTCGGCGCACTTGACGAGGCCACGCGTGAGGAGCTGCAGGAAATGCTCCTGCAATTGTACGAGGAAAACCAGACTGCCAAGTCCACCGGTGGCAAACCGCCGTACACCCTGATCATCGTGACGCACGAGTTGAACGAGGCAGTCCGGGTGGGGGATCGCCTGATCGGTCTCTCGCAGTACTGGGACTGGCAGGCCGCCGGGCACACGACCGGGCCGGGCGCCACCATCGTCTATGACAAGCCAGCCCCGGTGTTTGGTTCCAGTGAGCGGCCCAATTACGAGGCGTTCGACGATATCCGGAAGGAGATTCGCAAGTATGTTTACGATCCCGAAGTTTTGCAGCCGCGTGACGAGCACGTTTGTTTGAATTCAACTAAGTAATCCATCAGCATCACCCCAGTAATCATGCCAACCAGTATCAACGAGTTTTTGAGAAGAGCGGGCCGGATCCTCAACGCCGGCCAGTCGCGGGCCTTGATCCTGACCGGGAACATCCACGACGTCTTTCACAACGGCAAGGGCAAGAACGACGAGTATTGCTCGCTCGTGGAATACCTGACCGCGAGCTGGAATCTTTCGAGCCTCATCCTCGTGGTGTATGAGCTCAACGGGCCGATCCGGTTCATGCGGGACAAGGACTCGGACAAGGTTCGCAAGGCATGGATCGAGTGGCGCCTCGGCATGAGTGCGGATCAACTTGCGATCAACCGCATGATGGACACCGACAAGGTCGCCGCCGAGGTCGACGAGGTGACCGGCATGTATGACGACTCATTCCAAAAGGCGGTCAGCAACCCGACCCTTGCCCTCGAGCTAATGCGGCAGATGTGCCTCTGCTCACGCACCAAGGTGGGCGACACGCAGTTCCTCAAGGAAAACCTGCTGATCATCGTCGAGGGGGCGGACATGCTGTTGCCGGACGCCCCGATCACCAGCCTCAACGACATGGATCGCCAGCGCGTCAGCATCTGTCACGACTGGTTTTCCGACCTTGGCTTCGTTAACGGCGATGACTCGGTGGTGATGATCGCCGAGTCGCGTTCGCAGTTGAACCAGCGCATCGCCCGGCTGCCACAATTGATCGAGGTCGAGGTGCCGTCGCCCGACTTTGACACGCGCAAACATTTCATCTCCTGGTTTTCGCGGAACGATGCGAAGGATCGCAAGATCCAACTTTGGGGTACGCAGACCGAATTGGCTGAACTGACCGCCGGCCTCTCGCTGCACGCGCTGATGCAGTTGCTCAAGGGCGTGCGTCACGGCCGGGCCAAGCTCGCGCAGGACGAGGTCGTCGCCAAGGTGGAGGACTTCATCAAGAGCCAACTCGGCGAGGAGGTCGTCGAGTTCAAGAAACCGGGGCACAACCTGAAGGACGTCATCGGCTTCAAGCGGCTGAAGTCGTTTTTGAAAAAAGAGGTCATCCCCCGGTTCGGCATGGACAGTGGCGAGGCACTGCCGGGGGCGGCGATCGGTGGGCCGATCGGTGCCGGTAAGACGTTCATCTTTGAGGCGGTCGCCTCCGAACTCGACATGGTCGTCCTCGTCATCAAAAACCTGCGCAGCAAATACTACGGCGAGACCGACGTCATCTTCGAGCGACTGCGCCGCGTGCTGATGGCGCTGTCGCGCGTGCTGATTTTCATCGACGAGGCCGACACCCAATTGGGCGGAGTGGGGGCCGACACCCACGAGACCGAGCGCCGGCTTACCGGTAAGATTCAGTCCATGATGTCCGACCCGCTGTTGCGCGGCAAAGTCGTCTGGCTGCTGGTGACTGCGCGCATCCACTTGCTCTCGCCGGACATCCGCCGGCCTGGTCGGGTGGGGGATTTAATCATCCCGGTGCTCGACCCCGAGGGCAAGGATCGCGAGGCGTTTCTCGACTGGGTGGCCAGCCCGGTGATCAGCGGCAAACTGACCGGCGAGGATCGGGAGCGGTTTGCGATAGCCACCGATGGCTGGTCCGCGGCCGGGTTCGCGGCGTTGCGCAGCGAACTCAAGGCCAAGGCCAAGCTGCAGGGCACCAAGGGCAAGCTGACCATGGACGAGGTCATCGCCGTGATAGAGGACCTGCTGCCACCGGCGATTGGCGAGACGAGGCGATACCAGACCCTGCAGGCGCTGGTGAACTGCACCCGACGCAGCTTGATGCCGAATCCGAAGATCACCGACGAGGAGCGAGCCGCGTGGGCGGTCGAGATCCGGCAATTGGAAGCCAAGGGCATTCGATAGCCCTTTAACGCTTGGTTTTCAATGGGATAGGGCGTTTTTTAGTGCTTGGCCAAGCGCTTGGCTGGGTCGATTTTCACTTTTTTTTGTTCCGCTTGGCCAAGCGTTTGGTCAAACGGAGCGAAAACTCCCGGTTTTCGGGAGTTTTTGGGTCTGAGAAAAAATTTTTCAAATTCACGAAAAAGGGGTTGCACCCTAGTTTTTTTTTGGTACTTTGCCCGGCCCTTTTCACAAAGGAAAGGGATCAGGTAAGAACCAATTTGGCGACCCGCCGATAACCCGCTTTCCCAGAGTTGGGGAGTTATGGTGGGGAGCGTCACCGCCCCAGTCGGGGCACTTAGTTGTATGCCAGTCAAGAGTTTCAACCCTGTAACGCCGTCGCGGCGTTACATGACTGTTTCATCGTTTTCAGAGATTACGAAAACGAAGCCGGAGAAGCGTTTGGTCAAGACCAAAAAGAAGACCGGTGGGCGAAACAGCAACGGACGCATTACCGCCCGAGGAATCGGTGGCGGTCATAAGCAGAAGATTCGCAACGTCGACTTCAAGCGCAACAAGCACGGGATGGCCGCCGAGGTGGTCGCGATTGAGTACGATCCGTGTCGGTCTGCTCGTCTGGCGCTCCTTAAGTATGAGGATGGCGAGAAGCGCTACATGATCGCGGTTGAAGGCCAGGAGGTCGGCCAAAAGGTGATGAGTGGCCCTCAGGCTCCGGCTGAGGACGGTAATTTTCTCCCGATGGCAAATATTCCGCCAGGTTCGGAGATTCATAATTTGGAGATGACCCCGGGCCGTGGTGGCCAGTTGGTGCGTTCCGCTGGAACCGCTGCGACGCTGATGGCGCTGGCGGATGGCTACGCGCAGGTGAAGCTGCCCTCGGGTGAAATTCGCAAGCGCAATGATAAGTG
>JAPPPH010000193.1 GCA_028817635.1 Verrucomicrobiales bacterium
CTCTACTATCTTGCCGGCTACCTGTTCACGGTGATGGCCGCCTTCATCATTATCAACTTGCTGACGAAAGAGGGTGAGGGCGAAGATATCTCCTGCCTCGCCGGACTGAGCAAGCGCTCCCCATTCCTCGCGTTCGCGATGACACTGGCTGCGGTGTCACTGGCCGGCATCCCACCGTTGGCCGGGTTCTTTGGCAAATTCCTGCTGGTCAAGGCCGTTGCCACCGAGGCATTTGGCAACTCCTGCTTTTTTGCGTTGCTGGCCGTGGCTGTCTTTGGCGTGGTCGTTTCCATTTACTACTATTTCGGGATCGTCCGGACGATTTTCTGGGGGAGGAGGAAAGCGGACGAGCCGACCCCGCCACCGGTGACTGTGGGATTGCCGGTTCGCGTCGTGCTTGGTTGCTGCGTGGCGGCGATACTTTACCTTGGTCTGCTTCCGAACAAACCGGTCAAGTGGGCTGAATCCGCCGCCAAGGTGGAGGCTGCCAGGAAGTAGTTCCACTGGTTCACCGACGGGCGAAAAGCTTGCCGGGCAGTTGCTTGGCCAAGCGCTTCATTTCCAATCCCAACAACGCCACAGAGACACTGGATACGGGCAGGCCGGTTTTGTCGATGATCGTGTCGATTGGCTGCTCGGTTGCGTCCAATACGTCAAGGATCGTTTGCTCCGTCTCGGTGAGGTTGGCCAGGGGCAGGCCGGGCGAGTCGTCCGCTTGGCCAAGCGCTTGGCCAACGGATAGGTGTTCGAACTCCGCGAGAATGTCATCCGCGTTCTCACAGAGAACTGCGCCTTCACGGATCAGGTTGTGGCAACCCCGGCTTTGCGGTGAATCCACCCGGCCGGGCACGGCGAACACCTGCCGGTTGTTATCCGCTGCCATGTTGGCGGTGATGAGTGACCCGCTTTTCAAATCCGCTTCGACCACCACGGTGCCAAGCGTCATCCCGGCGACGATGCGGTTGCGGATTGGGAAGCTCTGCTTGTCGCCCTTCCGGTTAAAGGGGAACTGGGTGAGCACGGCGCCGTTCTCCGAGATCCGTTCGTACAGCTCCGCGTTTTCCGCCGGGTATACAATGTTGATGCCGGTGCCAAGCACGGCGAGGGTTCGGCCCTTGGCCGAGAGGGCGCCCTGATGCGAGGCGGAGTCGATACCGCGCGCGCCGCCGCTGACCACCGTGATGCCCGCGCCGGCCAGTTGGTAGGCGAGTTTGCGGGCGGTGCCCTGCCCGTAGTGGGTCGTCCGTCGCGCGCCCACTATCGCGATGCTGTTTCGATCCTCGGGCAACAGATGGCCCTTCACGTACAGCACGATCGGGGGATCATAGATTTCCCGGAGCAATCTCGGGTACTCATGGTCATCTTGAAAAACGAGTCGCGCCCCGAACTCGTCAACCCGTTTCATTTCACCGGCCAGGTCGGTTGTGGTCTCCCACTGTCGGATGGTTGAGGCTAGATCATCCCCGATTCCCTTCACCCGCCTGAGTGCAGGGTGCGGTGCCTGAAGCACCTTGGTCGCCTCCCCGAAAAACTCGAGCAGTTGGCGAGTCCGAACCGGCCCGATTCCCTCGAGTAAATTCAAAACCACCAAAGCTTCACGCGGAGTCATGGGCGAAAACTAAAACCGAAAAGCCTGTTGACCAATAAAAAAGGCGGCCCGAAGGCCGCCTTTGCGAAATGCGAAAAAGATTAAGCGACGTACTCAATTTTTACCTTAGCACCTTCAAGCATCATACTCGTCGGGTCAGCAGGAGCTATATCACTTCCAGGGTCTGAAGAAGGCGCGCCAACGGCTGCAATTATGATACCCAGTATAGCTAAAACACCGCATCCGATATTTAACAGGAACGGTTTTTTCACTTCATTGAAGTTCATTATGCAGAATATGAGCAAGGGAAGACCAAGAAACAAACTAGCTAAGCCCCAGCCGATACTCTTTTTGAACGCGGCTATTAGAAGAATGATCCAGGTTACAATGGCCCCGAGATATCCAACTCCCATTAACAGTAATCCAAGAATTGCTAACATAACATCAGTTTGGTTAAGAGCCGTGATGCTCTAACTGTGAGCCAGAAATGTCAACTATTAAATATAGTAAGTATTTAATCGGCTTATTTGAGTGAAAATGTACCATTTTTTCGGAGGGGGTGGACGCAAAAAGGCGATTCCGTTTGTGGGACGGATTGACAATTCGTTGGGAAGTGTTGATTAAACCTCTGAGGTGCAGGCGTCGTAGAATTCGAGGAAGTTGTTTTTCTCCTCGGTGTCGCGGATGCGCATGGCAGCTCTTGGATGCTGGTTCAAAATGCCGGTGACGACGTAGGGGATGAGCGCACCCCACTCCTTGGTACGGCGCAGCGGCATGAGGTGATCCTGTAGCAGCTTGAAGATGGGGCGCAGGTTGAACTTGGGGTTTTTCAGAAAGCCAAGCAGCAGCTCCATCGGACAGTTGCCGGCACCCCGGCCAAGCCCAAACATGGTGGCGTCGATCCGGTTGGCCCCCTGAATGATCGCCTCGATGGTGTTGGCAAAGGCGAGCTGCATGTTGTTGTGCGTGTGGATGCCGACCTCCTTGCCGGTGGCATTGGCCATGGCGACATACTTCTTCACCAGTGCGCGAATCTGCTCGTGGTAAAGCGCGCCATAGCTGTCGACGACCACCACGGTTTCCACCGGCGTCTCGGCGAGCGTCTCGAGTGCCTTGTCGATCTCGGAGTCGGCCACGGTGCTGATCGCCATGATGTTGCAGCAGGTCTCGTAGCCCTTGTCGTGGGCGTCCTTGATCATGTCCACCGCGGTGGGAATCTGGTGCGCATAGGTAGCCACGCGTATGCAGTCGAGCACACTTTGGTCGGACGGCAGGATGTCGGTTTTGTAGTCGGTCTTGCCGGCATCGGCCATGGCGGTGAGCTTGAGGGCGGAGTCGTTCTCTCCGGTGATGCGACGAATGTCGTCCTCATCGCAAAATTTCCAGTCGCCATGATCCGCCCTCGCAAATTGATCCTTGGAGGCCTTGTAGCCGAGTTCCATGTAGTCGATGCCGGACTCAATGCAGGTGTCATAGACGGCCTTGACGAAGTTGTCCTCGAACTGGTGGGCGTTGATCAGGCCACCGTCACGGACGGTGCAGTCGAGCACCTTGATTTCCGGGCGGAATGTCACCCATGGTGCGTTTTCTTTCGGTTCACTCATGATGTATCGATTGCCAATTGAGGTTGTCGTGCGATGAAAGTTTGCCGCGACGGTTCACACTCCTTGGCGAAAAGGGCGGCAAATCTCGTAAAAACTGGGCTAAAAGAAAAGCGTTAAAAGGGCTAAAACAGAATATTCTTTTCAGCTTGGCCAAACCCTATTTCGATTAAATGCAGTTGATCGGATGGATGTCGAGGATTTGCGGGTGAATGACGCCGCGGCGG
>JAPPPH010000194.1 GCA_028817635.1 Verrucomicrobiales bacterium
GAGCGGGGGTGGATTTGGTCGAGGAAACGTCGACTATGTTTTCCGACAGCGGCCTGTTGTCGAAGGCGAAGAATTTCGAGTTCCGTGCCGAGCAACAGCAAATGGCCGTGGAGGTTGCCGAGGCGCTGAAAAGAAGCCGACACCTGATCGTCGAGGCCGGCACCGGGGTCGGCAAGAGTTTGGCCTACCTGATTCCTGCGATTCTGCACGCGGCCAACCAGAACAAAAAAGCCGTCATCTCCACGCACACGATCAACCTGCAGGAGCAGTTGACCGAGAAGGATCTGCCGATGCTCAAGCAGATCCTGCCGGTGGAATTTTCGTTCGCGATGCTGAAGGGGCGTGCGAATTATCTCTGCACCCGGCGGTTGCAGCGCGCGCGTCAGCAGGCGGCCAACCTGCTGTCATCGTCGGAGATGGAGGAGTTGAAGCGGATCACCGACTGGGCGAAGGAGACGACCGACGGGAGCCTGTCCGATTTTGACATTACACCTGACCCGAAAGTCTGGGATCTCGTCTGTTCCGAGCGGGGTCTGTGCTCCTCCAAGTTGTGCGGGCACAACTCTGATTTTTCGAAGATAGGCCAAACCTGTTTTTACCAGCGGGCACGCAGCCGGATCCTCTCGTCCGATGTGCTGGTGCTCAATCACTCGCTTTTCTTCAGTTTGTTGGGTGATGACGGCCGTGAAGACGACGCCCCGAACGAGGAGGAGGGTGTGTTGTTTAACAATGATTTCGTGATCCTCGACGAGGCGCACAACGTCGGTCACGTGGCGTCGAAACACATGGGCATGAGCGTGTCGAGCGGACAGGTACGATTCAACCTGCAACGGTTATGGAATCCCAAGACCGGAAAGGGGCTGCTTGGCCTGTTACGCTCCGGCAAGGCGACGCGCATGGTGGAGGACGCTGAGGCAGCGATGGAGCAGTTTTTCGGCGAGCTCGAGGTCGCCTGTGACGAACTTAGCGAGCGACAGGCCAAGTCCAAGACTTACGGGGCGAACAAAATGGCATCGTGGAAGGAATTGCGCGTGCGCCATGCGGAGCTGATCGACGACTCGCTGTCGCTGCCGCTCCAGCGGGTGCGCGAGGCGTTGGTGCAGTTGCGAGATGAAACGGACGATGCAGATACAGGGCAGGAGTTGGCGGAGTTCAATCGCCGAGTCGGTGAACTGCGGGACGGGGTGTTGTTGTTTCTTTCGCAGGCCTCGCAGGAGCACGTTTACTGGGTGGAAAAATCGGGCAAGGCCAGCACGATCCTTTCGCTGAACGCTGCGCCGATCGACGTCGCGGTGCATTTGCGGCGTCGACTATTCCGGTGCAGTTCGCCGGTGATTCTGACGAGCGCGACTCTGGCCTTGAGTGATGTGCAATCTGGAAAACCGGCCAAGCCGGGTGCCAACCCGTTGGACTATTTCGCCGGCCTGATCGGGGCTGAAGCGGTGCGGGCGGTGCAGGTCGGTTCACCTTTCGATTACGAGCGGCAGATGAAACTCTTCATCGCCGGCAAGATGCCGGATCCGCGCGAACCGGATTTCCGGGATGCCGTGGCGAAGCAGATACGCTACTTTGTGAACCTCAGCGACGGAGGGGCGTTTGTGTTGTTCACCAACTTCAGGCTGATGCGTGATCTTGCGGAAGAACTGGAGGGCTTTTTTCGGGATCGCGGGATCGAGTGCCTTGTGCAGGGTGCGGGTGTGCCGCGGTCGACAATGCTCGAGCGTTTCAAGGCGGACGATCGATCGGTATTGTTTGGCACGGATAGTTTTTGGCAGGGGGTTGATGTGCCGGGGGAGGCGCTGCGAAACGTGATCATCACGCGCCTGCCGTTCATGGTCCCGGATCATCCGCTGGTCGAGGCGCAGATCGAGGCGATCGAGGCTCGTGACGGCAACGCGTTCATGGAGTTTTCCCTGCCGGTAGCTGTGCTGAAATTTCGTCAGGGTGTCGGCCGGTTGATCCGTACCAAGAGCGACAACGGGATGGTGGTCGTGCTGGACAATCGTGTGTTGACCAAGCGTTATGGCGATATTTTTCTGAAATCTCTGCCTAGCTGCCCCACCGAGGTGGTTTGAGCGGTGGTCCGTAATTGAACGTTTTCAGGCTCGATGGCATCCTAATTCGCGATGAGGGCCGTTGTTCTCACTTTTATTGTTTCGATGTTGGTCGGGGTGAGTGCCCCGGCGCAGTTTGGTGATAATCAGTTTGGTGAGCCGTTCGGTGGCGGGCAGCCGGCCGGGCCGGCGACCAAGGCCAAGCTGCTGTTGTCCCATGAAATCGCCAAGCCGGGCTCAACCATCACGGCTGGGATCGAGTTGAAGATGGACAAGGGCTGGCACACGTACTGGCTCAACCCGGGCGCGGCTGGCATACCGACATCAGTGAAGTGGACCCTGCCCAAGGGCATCACGGCAGGGGATATCCAGTGGCCGGTTCCGGAGAAGTTTCTGTCGCTTGGCGCCACCGGGTACGGTTATCACGACGAGACTGTGTTGCTGGTGCCGTTGACCATCGCTGCGGATGCGCCGCTTGGCCAAGCGGAGATTTCCGGCAAGGTGAGTTGGCTTGAGTGCAAGGAGCAGTGCAACCCGCGGGAACAGGAGGTCAGCATCAAGTTTGCGCTTGGCCAAGCGGCCAAGGAATCCGCCTCTGCGGCAGTGCTCAAGCAGTGGCAGAAAAAACTGCCCAAGCCAAGTGGAGCCAAATCCTCTGCCAAGGCCTGGTGGGGAGGCGAAGCCGAGGAGGACGAGCGAAAGCTGGTCATTGAGTTTGATCCCGGCGAGGCGAAGGAAGACGCCGATTTTTTCTCTCTGCCGTATGAGCCGTTTGAGTTGTCACCGGAGAGCAAAGTCAGCGTTACTGCCGAGGGGAGGGTGCGCTTGGAAAAAACGGTGTTGAAATTTGAGGGCGCTTGGCCAAGCGCGGTTGCCGGCCTGTTGGTTTTTCACCTGCAAGATCACGACAAAACCAGCGCGGTCGAGGTAACGCTGCCGATTGCGGCAGATGCGAACAGTCCAGCGCCGACAGCCGGCACAACAACCGAACCGGCTGCCACGGGCGGGCCGACGGCGGAGACGCCGCCGCAGTCGTTTGGCTTGATGCTGTTTTATGCGTTTCTCGGCGGGATCATCCTGAACATCATGCCGTGTGTGTTGCCGGTGATCTCACTGAAAATTCTGGGGTTCGTGAACCAAAGTCAGGAGTCGCCGGCAAGAGTGCGCCTGCTTGGCTTGCTGTACGGCGTGGGGGTGCTGGTGTCATTTTTGATTTTGGCCGGAATCGTGATTGGAGTGAAAAGCGCCGGTGAATTGGCGAGTTGGGGGATGCAAATGTCGAACCCGCAGTTTGTGATTTTGTTGACGATCCTCGTCACGTTGGTGGCGCTGAATCTCTTTGGA
>JAPPPH010000453.1 GCA_028817635.1 Verrucomicrobiales bacterium
ATCCCTTTTGATTGATCTTTGTCAGGATTTTACGGTGTCGGTCTGCTTCTTTTTGAATTTTTTGAAGTGCGTTAATCTGACTTTTACGGTTGGTGGCGCTCTTTTCCCATTTTTTCACAGGGTTAACGACCCAGGGAACGATCGCCTTGGTAATAAATATCACCGCAGCCATGAGGCCGATGACGGCCAGCAACACATTTTTGAGGTTGGTGCTAACCATTCCGGGGATCCTTTCGCTTGGGTGCGACGGTGAGACCTTTTGCGTGAATATCGTCCTCAATCCTCGCCGGCGGCGTGTTGGTCTTGATGTTTTCTTTTATGTCGTGTTCGAAATCTGACGGAATGAGCAAATCAAACGATGCCCTGAAAGAGTAGCCGTGCCGGTCGTTGCCGGGAGTATGCGGAACGGACTTGAACGAGTAACCCAATTCGCGAAGGGACTTTTCCACCGAGTGCAAGGTGTCACTGTCCTTGGCCTGAAGTTGGAATGAGAGAATACCGTTTGAACCGGCGCGCCTTGACCCCATGGAAGTCAGATAAACCTTGTCGCACTGCGGCAGGACCGAGCTGAGAAAAGCGAAATGCCCGAGCCAGTCGGTCGCGCTGTTTTGCCAGTCTGTTACGGCGTTACCGGTGCGGATAATGATCTTATTGGCGCGTTCATCTTTTTTGAGTTTGGTATATTGCGGGGTAAGAGAGTTGTAGGCTGCTTTTGCATCCGCTTCAAAGCGACTCCGAAATGAAAAGAGCATGACCAATGAGGCAAGCAGTAGGCATACCCCGAGCAACCATTTGGTGCGGCCTTCATTTCGGCGGACCACCGGTCGTTTTGGGGAGAGGAAATTGACGGCGAGGCCACCTTCATCGACGAAACCAAGCGCAAGGCCAAGCGAGGTTAGCGCCCTGGAGGCATCCTCTTTTTTGTTCTCGGGTAGCCGTATGCCGGTGGGTAGTGGCATTCTGCTGCATTGCGTGTTGATGCCGGACTGGATTTGTTCGCACAACTCCTCTTCGAGACCTGTTCCGCCCGATACAAATAGTTGATCGACTTTTTGATAGGTCTCCGAGCCTTCGTAACTGTGAAGACAACGAAAAATTTCCTTTGTGGCCTGATTGAGTCGCTCATTGCGCTCCAGTTCGAGACAGTCATCAGGAAGGTTGAGGTCGGCCGATAACTCACGGCTGAAAACGAGCCTGCCGTCAATGAGGATATCGACATCGACCTCATGCCGGCGAACCGAAACGAGAGCGACCGTACCATTCTTTAACTCGGGGACGCATGCGTTCAGCGCACGATATGAGGCCATCGGCCGCAGTCCGAGACCTGCCAGTGTAAAGCCGGCCGATTCGGCAACGGTTTTGTAGTAGTCGAGAGTCTCATTTTTGATCGCCGAGACTACGACGTCTGCTTTTGCCTCAGAGTTTGTTGAAGAGGACGGTTCTTTTTTTGCGGCCTTAATTTCCTGACGGGTGGGCGCTTTGGTGACGGTGAAATCGATCGAAGCCTGTGACTCGGGAAAGGGAAGCTCGCGGCTGGCCCGCATGCGCACCATGGAGGCCATCTCTCCGATATCCTTGAGGGGCGGGAGTTGGAATTCCTTGAGGACCGCTTCTCCTCGGCGCACGGCCATCACGACCGTTCCGGGCGTGAGGCGAATGGCCTTGAGTTGATCCCCGATCCACTCGCCGACGATTTTCGGGTTTTGCAGATCGAAATCCTCAGTTGGAACCGGGATCAGTTCCACGCGGGAGACTTTTGCCGTTCCACGAGATGACGTCACGTGGACAACGCGAAGCATTCGCTTGTCGATGTCCAGCGCGGTGACTTCTCCTCGACGCTTGAGGCGAGTGCCCAGCTTGGCCAAGCCGCTTGACTTGGAGCGCTTCGTTTTAGATGTGGCCTCAGTCATTCTGTGTCAGGTTCGTATCCCGCTGGGCACTAAAATGGTACGGAACACCTAGCTTGGTCAAATCTCTGAGGTAAATAATTCTCGGTTCAGGGCCGATCAGGTCGATGATCGCTTCGAGCCGCCGGAATCGGCCGGAGGGGAGTCCATACCCAACCACCTGCACATGGAATTGAAAACTGCGTGCTGTGAGGTAGCGCTCGAGTTGCTTGAATTGGTCGATATTGACGATACCGGCTTCCAGAAGCCAAGCGATTGATCGACTTTTTTCGGGGGTAATACTGGCGCGGGTTGAGGAGATGGCGATGGCCAATTCTTCGTCTATTCCAGGGATTTGAGCCAAAATATTCGCTGGAGCGGTGTTGATGTTGACTTTGCCCGGTAAAATTGGGTCGGGTTGCAACGTGTAGCTGTCGATGAGCGTTGAAAGCGTTTCCTCGGTGACGCCGGATTGGTATTCCCGATTAATGTTCCCGGTTTCGGTGACTGTGACGGAGGCACCGACGAGGTCGGCCAAGGATTCGATTGGTTGTTCGGCGGTGCGCTTGGCCTGAAGGAACTGGGCGAGTTGCTCATCAAGGCCAAACTCAATCAATTCCTCAGTTGTTGAGTTTAAGTTTTTCCTTGGTTGATTGAATGAGTCGACATTCCAGTCTCGCGAGTGGAGTGTGAAATATCGATGGAACCCACCGGCAAGTGCGCTGTCTTGATTATCCGGCGGCATTAGCAACTCGCCGTCGTTTTCGTTGATGTCGAGTTTGTAGTTTCGATTGGCATCTTCGCCGTAAAGGTGGCCTGTGGTGACACCGTTCGCGAGCAACAGTTCATCGAGGAAACTGACCTGGCGATTTGGAATCGAATAGGCGACGGGCAACAGGTCATAGGCATCCTGCTCGGCCCCGTTGTCTCGAGTAATGGAATCGGGATCGACAAAATCGGCGAGTGACTCTGCCAGGGGAAGGGTCATGTTTGGCACCTCGAGCAGTTGGGTGACGTTCGTCAGTGCCAGGGGAAGTTTCGAGGCTTCATCGGTAATCCCGTAGGCGATGTCCCCCGATTCAAGGTTGCCCTGTCGGAAAACTGAATAATACCATTTATCGATTCCGTCGTCGTAGACGAGTTGATGCTCGAACTCGGCCGGGTTGTCCATCCAGCCGATCGCTGTCCGGGAGGGGTCTGAGACGGCACTGGTGGCCCGGTCGAGCCCACTTAATGCGACTGCCCAAGCCTGTTCCGAGGGCAGGGTGGTGGCAGAGGAAGTCGCCGCTGCATTCATGCGATACATCAGACTCAGGGAGAGCATGCTTAATAACCCAACGATCACCAGTACACCGATCAGGGCGATGGCTTGGCTTCGGTTGTGTTTCGCAAAGTCTGTGTTCAAGGTTCGACTGTCTCGATGTTTTCGTCGACGGGACTTGAGGCGTTCTCGGCACTGAATACCCGTTTCGTGGGGATGCTTATAGTCCTGCGA
>JAPPPH010000013.1 GCA_028817635.1 Verrucomicrobiales bacterium
AACACTATAGCGTAGAAGTTTTCGACCTTACCAAAGATACACTCATAAAACGATTTGAAGAACATGACGATTTCATCTCTGGATTGGAATTTTCACCAAACGGAAAAACTTTAATTACAGCTTGCTTAGATGAGATGGCGAGGGTTTATAGCATGCAGGATCTAGACTCTCCCCCGGCAATTATAGAGTACGGCTATAGTTACGGCGGCGGCGTTAAATTCTCACCAGACAATCGTTACTTTCTTTTAAGAACTACGATTGGTGCCGATGCATCAACTGCTAAATTATATTCATCTGAATCAGGTGAATACATAGGCTCATGCGAGCATGCCGGGCCAATTAGAGATGCATTCTTCAGAGATGATGGGGATCGGCTTTACACGTGTTCTAGATCGGGAGAGGTAAAAGTTTGGGATATTCAAGACGAAATAAAACTTGTTATGGCAGTTAAACAAAAGTTGCCCGTTGGGGCAGTGATGCCACACCCAAATGATACCGACAAACTGATCACCATTGACAGACAAACTGATATACGAGTCTGGGATACTACTCTTAAGAAAGTGGTCGATGGTCCATTCAGGGGTAAATCTGGTGCCGACTATTGGTTCATTAAACTTCACACAAGTAAAACCATGGACGGATTGCTAGGATACTATGGGTCACAATCTCTTGCATACTGGGCTGATCCTTTGTCATTAACAAAATCCAAGCTCTCTAGTGACTTATTGATGTTTACAAGCGGTTATATCGGTGGCGAAATGGATAATACTTCAACATTTAAGGTAGCAGACTACGAAAGCGGCGAATTGAGAAAAAAAATGGACAGTTATTCCCCCACAGATACCACACTTCAAGACTGGAAACGGTGGTTTCTTGAATCGAAAACTGACCAGTTTAACTCGCACAAATCTTCCCTATCAGAGGCGGACTATGTTAGGTTTCTCAAAAAACAGAATACCAAGCAGTCTCTTGAAGCAGCGTTGTTGATCAGCCCGAAAGATCCCGAAACTTTGAAGTTGTATGGGGAGGAACTAACAGACAGAGCCGATGCGTCGGGATTGAATCCTGAGTTAAAAGAGGCGCTTCAAAAAAGGGCCAAGTGGTATCTCGACAGGGCGGCATCATTTAATTGATGCCAACTTCACTCGCACTCTCTTTAATTCCAAAACACGTCCGCCCTTCACCGGGAAACAGCCAATTTCGCGCCAGCATCATGGAGTCCGGCTCTGCGCTCAGTTTTGGGATTAATTCAATCCACAATAAGCCCACCTAAATGTGCCGCCCCTTCAGGGCTTGGTTTTTTCGTATGGGTCCCAATCCCCAGGGCTGACGCCCCGGGCTATCACATGCCGCCCCTTCGAGGCTCAGCGCTTGGCCAAGCGCAAAAGGTAGGGCTGGCTCTCCGAGCCGGCCTCAATTGGGAATAGCAAAAAGGACGGCTGGGGGCAGCCGTCCCTACCTCACCTCATTCCCATCTATGAGAGAAGCTCACCGTCAGTTAACGCCAAGCGGAACCAAGGAACAAATTCAATGCATTTCCGGCCAAAGCATACGATGATCTCATCGGGGACAGGAATGTCTCCGCTCCTGTTTAACCAGCTCTTCCGTGTATTCTGTGTATTCCGTGGTCTCCTCCGCTTGGCCAAGCGAGCCGGCTTGATTCCTTTTCAAGTGAAGGAGAAAGTGCCTGCGCATGGTTCAAGATAAATTGAAGAAATCCTTTTCCATTTTGGGGATGGGGACGGTGGTGGTGGATCATCAGGTGGTGGTTCGTGAACTGCCGGAACCGGATGCCAAGGCGGAAATCCTCTCGGACCGATTTCAAGTCGGCGGCCCGGTTCCGACCGCCCTTGCGCTGCTCACCCGGTTTGGCGCCTCGACATCGTTCATCGGCAAGTGGTCGACGGATCGCTGGGGTGAGATGATTGAGAATGACCTTGGCCAAGCGCGGGTTGATATTGGCCAGGCGGTGGTCTCCCCTGCCATGAAAACCGGCTTCGCTCACGTCTGGGTCGAAGCCGGGACTGGCCGACGCAGCATCGCGGCCTACCGCGGCAGCCACCCAATTGAGTCGGCGGATCTGGAGGGCATCGCTTGGCCAAGCTATCACGCCCTGCATCTTGACGCTTGGCCAAGCGACACGGCAATCGAGGCTGCACGGCATATGAAGGCCAGTGGCGGCAGAGTGTTCATCGATTTCGGCTCACCCAAGCCGGATTGGGAAACGTTGATCGGTCTTGCCGACTATGTGAACTGCCCACGACGACTTGTTGATGTGCTATTTCCCGGCACTCCCATGGAGGAGGCCGCCAAGCGACTGGTGGCACTCGGTGCGAGCGAGGTAACGGTAACGGACGGCGACTCGGGCGCATGGTTTTTCGATGCCAACACGGCTCTGCATCAACCGGCAATACCGGTCGATGCGGTCGATACGAATGGAGCCGGGGATGTGTTCACCGGTGCCATGATTTTTTTGACCATGCAAAACCGACCGCCGGAGGAACGGTTGAGGTTTGCCACGGCTGCAGCGGCTCTAAAATGTCAGCAGTTGGGCAATCGCGATGCGCTCCCAAGCCTTGAGAAGATCGAGTCTTTACTCGGCGATCGCGATAGCGATTGAGGTCAACGAAGCAAGGGCTGGGATGTCACCACTCCATCTCGAAAAGCCTCGCATGATCATCCGTTCAACCTCTTCCGTGTGTTCTGCGTATTCCGTGGTCACCCCACTTGACCGGCGCGGGTCGATACGGCAACTCAGAGACTACCGGTGCGCCGTGTCAGCAAACCCTACCCCCATTGTCTTGACGCGGGGTGTTTTCCGTTTAAACACTCCCCGCACAAGGGGTTCCCTGCCCTTTTCCTGTTCAGGGAATTTTTCGTTTTATGAGAATTATCACGTTGATCTGTCTCGTGGCCATTAGTGCCACGTTGTCTGCTGCCGAGCTGCCCAAACCACAGGAGGTACGCATCCAGCCCGCCTCCGATGAAGGAAAACGCGCCATGAAGGGCTTCAAGTTGGCCGATGGCCTGTCGGTTGACCTCGTCGCTGCAGAGCCTTTGCTCGCCAACCCGGTGGCGTTTGACATCGATGAAAAGGGCAACTTTTACGTGGTCGAATCGTTCCGACTGCACAAGGGCGTGACCGACATCCGCCAGCACATGAACTGGCTCGATGAGGAACTGGCCTCGCAAAGCGTGGAGGACATGCGAAAGATGTTTCACCGTCACAAGGTCAAGGGGCTGACCGACTACTCCGACCGGGTTCGGTTGTTGGTCGACACCAATGACGACGGCGTACTCGACAAGGCCACGGTGTTTGCCGACGGCTTCAACGACGAGGTCGATGGGCTCGCCGCCGGTGTGCTCCCTCGCGACGGCAAGGTGTGGTTCACCAATATCCCGCACCTCTGGCTGCTCGAGGATGCCGACATCGACGGTGTCGCAGAAAAACGTAAGAGTGTCGCCAGCGGTTTCGGGGTGCGCGTAGGGTTTCTCGGACACGATCTACACGGGCTGCGGATCGGTCCCGACTGACGGTTGTATTTTAGTATCGGCGATCGCGGTGCGTCGGTGACCACCGCGGATGGCAGCAACCTCCACACGCCGGAGTACGGCACGATTTACCGCTGCGAACTCGATGGGTCGAAACTCGAGGTGTACCACTCCGGACTGCGCAATCCGCAAGAGTTGGCGTTCGACCAGTTCGGCAACCTGTTCACAGGCGACAACAATTCGGACGGCGGCGACCCGGCACGCTGGGTGAATGCCGTCGAAGGCGGCGACAGTGGCTGGCGTATCGGCTGGCAGTTTCTCAACAGCGCACCGTGGACCACCCGCCGCGGGCCGTGGCTCGACGAGAAAATGTGTTTCCCGGACGGCCGTGCGGCGCACCGCATCCCACCGATCGCCAACATCGGCAACGGCCCCTCCGGCCTCACCTATTATCCCGGCACCGGTTTTGGCGATCGTTACAACGACATGTTCCTGATGTGCGACTTCAAGGGCTCTCCCTCACGCAGCGGCATCCACGCGATCCGCAACAAACCCTTTGGCGCGCACTTCATGGTGGAGAAACAGGAACAGGTCATTTGGAATGTGCTGCTGACCGATGTTGAATTTGGTTTCGACGGAAACATGTACGTGTCCGACTGGGTCAACGGCTGGGGCATGACCGGTAAAGGCCGCCTCTATCGTCTGGCCTCCAACCAAAAGGACGCCGCTGCGGACGAGGTCAAAAAACTTTTCGCCCAAGGATTCGGCAAACTGAAGGACGCCCGCTTGGCCAAGCTGCTGAGCCACGTCGACATGCGCGTCCGGATGTCGGCCCAGTTCGAATTGGCCAAGCGTAATAACGTCAAGGTGCTGACCGAGGTTGCAGCGAGTTCGAAGAACCATCTTGCGCGGCTCCATGGCATCTGGGGCGTTGGACAAATCAGCCGACGCGACGCCTCGGCCAACGCACCGCTGCTGCCGTTGCTCAAGGATGCCGACGCAGAAGTCCGCGCGCAGACGGTGAAAGTCCTCGGCGACGCCGGATACAACGCAGCCCACGCCACGGTGGTCACGCTGCTTCGCGACAAAAGTGCGCGCGTCCGGGCACAGGCCGCCATCGCGCTGAGCAAACTCGACCGGGGCGCAGGCGATGCGTTGATCAGGTTGATCGCGGAAAACAACGGCAACGATCCGGTCGTGCATCATGCCACCGTCCTCGCCCTCACCCGCCACTCATCCGCCGGGGACTTGGTGAAACTCAACGCCCGCAAACCGGCAGCAATCCGCACCGCCGCCGTAGTGGCCCTGCGCCGGCAACGCAGCGGTGACGTGGCGACGTTTTTGAATGACGGCAACGCACTGGTGCAACTCGAGGCCGCCCGTGCGGTCGCCGACGAACACATCGACAGCGCCATGCCGCAGCTCGCCCGCTTGGCCAAGCGCTCCGACCTGGCCAAGCCGGTCATGCGCCGGGCACTTAATGCCAACTATCGCTTGGCCAACGCCGAGGTACTCGCCGCCGTGGCCGCCGACAGCAATCAGGTCGAGCTTGCTCGTGCCGAGGCGCTCAACCTGCTGGCTGCATGGGAAAATCCCTCCGGCCGCGACCGCATCACAGGCCTTTGGCGGCCGATCGCCAAGCGCGACAACTCCGCTGCTATCGCTGCGCTCGACGGAAAAATCGATTCCATCTTGCGAGCCAGCGAAGGAATTGTCCGCAGCGAGGCCATCGCCACCGCCAACAAATTGAAGCTGAAGTCAGCCGGCCCGGCGCTCTTGGCCATCCTCAAGGATGAAAAAGCCGGTTCCGCTCGCGCGGCCGCCTTGCGGGCGCTCGGTGAGATTGATTCACCCGAACTCGCGGACGCCGTCGCTTACGGCAACTCAGCCAAAGACACCAACATCCGCAGTGCCGCCACCCGTCTGGCTGCGAAGGTCAAGCCGGCCGGCGCCACCGGCGCGCTGGAGGCCACCTTGGCGAAGGGAAGCGTGAGCGAACAACAAAGCGCCCTCGTCGCGTTGGGCGAACTCAAGAACGACGCCGCAGACAAAGTGCTCGCTGCTTGGCTGGACAAACTGCTCGCCGACAACGTGCCGGCCGCACTGAAACTCGAACTGCTCGAGGCCGCCGCCAAGCGCAGTGACGAAGCCGTCAAGTCGCGCTTGGCCAAGTTCAACGAAAGTCGACCCGACCCACGCCAGAATTTCTTCGCACTCGAGCCCTATGCCGAGACACTCGAGGGCGGCAACGCAGCCCGCGGCAAAAAGGTGTTTTTCGAAAACGTCGCCCTCAGTTGCGCTCGCTGCCACGTGATCGGCGGTCAGGGTGGCGAAGTTGGCCCGGCACTGGATGGCATCGGCGCGAAGGTCGATCGCAACTACCTGCTCGAGTCGATCGTCAATCCGAACGCGACCATCGCCAAGGGCTACGATTTTTTCCTCATCACGCTGAAAAACGGACAGGGCTACGCCGGCATCATCAAGAGCGAGACCGACAAGGAAGTGGTGATCAACTCACCCGAGGACGGCATCGTCACCGTGAAAACCGCTGACATCAAGGAGCGCATCAAGGGCCCCAGCGGAATGCCCCCCGGCCTGCAAATGGTGGCCTCCAAGAGCGAACTGCGCGATCTCATTGAGTTCCTCGCCCAACAGAAAAAACCGGCAACGAAGGAATAAACAGGGGCGACCGTCACTCTGGTTTTTGCAGCGGTCCGTAACGCGCCGGCGTCATGGAGTGCGGTGCTCCGCACCGCTTTTATCCCAGCCGGAACGCTCAAAAGCGCTAATCGATATTAACTGCCCCTCCCTTTTTTGTTTCCCCGCACCTTGGCTTCCATTAGCTTGCGGCCACCTATGAAATCCTTGATTCCGGTTCTCGCCGTATTCGCCCTCGCTGTTGGTACGATTGCAGAAAACAAGCCGAAGCACTCCGCCGTCAGTCCCGCTCCGCGTGATGGAGATTGGTGGACCAAGCGGCATGCCTCGTTCAACCAGCGCGTGGCCAAGGGCAACGTCGATCTGATCTTTATCGGCGACTCGATCACCCACGCCTGGGAGAGCGCCGGCAAGGCGGCATGGGCCAAGCACTTCGCCAAGCGCAACGCCGTGAACCTCGGCATCAGCGGCGACCGCACTCAGCACGTCCTGTGGCGACTGGACAACGGCAACGTAAAAAACATCAGCCCCAAGGTCGCCGTGGTGATGATCGGCACGAACAATTCCGGCGAAGGCCGCAACACCGCCGAGGAGATGATCGACGGCGTGACGGCCGTGGTCGACAAACTCCACGCCAAGCTGCCCAAGACCAAAGTTTTGCTTCTCGATATTTTCCCGCGCGGCCAACGCATCAACGCGCAGCGCGGCAAAATTCTGCAGGTCAATCAGGTTTTGTCCCGGCTCGACGAACGCCCCAACGTCACATTCCTGCGCATCGGCCAAAAGTTCGTCAGTGCGGACGGCTCCATCGCCAAGGACATCATGCCGGACTTTCTCCACCTCACGCCCAAGGGCTATGCCATGTGGGCCGAGGCGATCGAGCCGACCCTGGCCAAGCTCATGGGCGAATAACCCGCCACTTGGCCAAGCGCTTGGCCAAGCGCACCCGTTTTGAGCGAACCGGAACAGCTCAGTGAATTTGCCAAGTCGTTAAAACTTTTCGGCGGCCTCCACCTGTCGGCGCTGGCGATCTCCCTGTTGGCGATCGTGCTCATCCCCTTCGTCGGTCGCTGCCTCTCGGCCATCAACCGGCGCCGAATGATGTGGTTGCTCGTGGCATTTGCCGTCGTTCAGGAGGTCGTCGATTATGGCAACCGAGCCAGCCTGCGGGATTTGACTCTGGTCAAGGATCTCCCACTCCACCTATGCCAGTACAGCCTAATCATCGCCACCGTCGGCCTGATTACGCGCAAGCGGTTTTGCTTCGAGTTCGCCTACCTCATCGGCACCACCGGCGCGTTACAGGCGATGATCACCCCCGCCCCGGCCGGACTCGACAACATGACTTATCTCGTCACGTTTTTCACCCACCACGCGATTCTCGTTTTGTTTCCGATCTGGAACATTGTGGTCGACGGCATGGTCACCACCCGCGCCGCGATACTGCGAACGATGTTGTTCGTGAACCTGATGGGCATCCCGGTCGCCACGGTCAATTGGCTCATTGGTTCAAACTACATGTACCTCTGCACCAAGCCGGGGGTCGACAGTCCGTTTCTCATTGGCGACTGGCCGTGGTACCTGCTCGGGCTGGAGGTCGTCGCCCTGCTGCTGATGGCGGTGGCCTCCGTGCCAATGATTTACCTCCGACGCAAGGGACAAGCAGGGCAAATCCTAAATTCAAAAAACTAAATCCTAAACAAATTCAAAGGATCAAAATTCGAATTCGGAATTTGTTTAGGATTTCGAGTTAGGATTTCGGATTTCTCAAAGAAGTTGAGTAATGGGGTCGGCGCCGTGGATGACACGTTGCACCTCGGGGGGCACACCGGCCATCGTCCGAAGCGTGCCGGTGTCGAGGACGGTGTTCATGATGGTCGAGTAGAGGTTCGGGATGGTGATCCGGTCGCTGGCCGGCTCGCCGCCGTCGCGCGTGGAGGAGCCGACGACGTGACCCATTTTCAGCCCGCCGCCGTAAAGGAGCAACGGCGCAATGCCGGCCCAGTGGTCGCGCCCCGCCTTGGCATTGATCTTGGGTGTGCGGCCCATCTCGCCGCAGCAAACGAGCAAAATCTTATCCCGCAATCCGCGCGCCTCGACGTCCTCGATGAACGCGCTTACGGCGTGGTCAAACGGCCGGCCAACGTAGCCCATGCCCTCGATCATCGTGGCGTTGTTTTGATCGGCGTGCATGTCCCAGACGAAGTTGGTGGTGATGGTGATGAAGCCGGCGCCGCGCTCGGCCAGCCGCCGCGCGAGCAGCATCAACTTGCCGAGGCTGTTTACGTGCTCAATGTAGCGCGGTCGGTTGTTCCACTTTTTGCTGATGCGATTGACGTCCATCAACTTCGAAGTGTCGTAGCGCTCGATCAACTTGGGATTCTCTTTTGAGATGTCAAACGCCTCGGCCACGGTGCCGGTCAACGTCTGGTAGGCCTGCGACTGGAACCGGTCGAAACTCTCGGCGATGTCACTCTCCCCGACCACGCGCCGCCACTGGTCGAGGCTGGCGAGCAGACTCCGCCGGTCGTCCAGTCGGGCGGGATCGATCGTCAGTTTCATGTCCCGCTTGAGGTTGCCCTCGCCACTCGGCGCGAACGGCGCAAAAGCCGAGCCCAACTCGCCGGTGCTGTCGATCCGGCCCAAATCCATGAACGCCGGCCCGGCGGCATCGTCCACCGCACGCGGGACCAGCGACAGGTTTCGCGGCATGCCGTTGCGCGGATTATTCGCCCCAGCCACCCGTGCGTAGTGCGAGCCGAGATGCGCACCATCGGAGTAACGATTGCTGATGATCGGCTTGGTGTCGTGTGCGTTGCTCTCGGTGGTGAACGAGCGGACGATCGAAAACTTGTGGGCCATCTTGGCCAAGCGCTCCATCGTGCTGCCAAACGTGATGCCCGGGATCGAAGTCGGGATCTCCCCTGTCACCGAGCGTATCCCGGCCGGGGCGCTCATTTTCGGGTCGAATGTCTCGTACTGGGACGGCCCTCCATGCTGAAACAGGAAGACCACGCACTTGTCCTTGACCAACCCGCCAGCCTCGCGCACCGCTGACTCCGCCTGCAGCAACTGCGGCAACGCCAAACCGCCCAAGCTCCCCACCGAAAGAAACTCGCGCCGGCTCCAGCGATTGGCTTTGAGGCCCAACATAACTGATCGCCGAAAAGCCTACACCCATCTCACTCGCTGGCAACCCATTAACCACCCCAAAATGCCTTTAGAAATGCGGGTTTATCCGTTGACAGCCAATGGTCAAATTGCTCCAATGCTCCGTTTACGTGAGCCCGGACGTTTTTATCAGCTACTCGAGGGAGAACCAGCAGGAGGTCATCAAGCTGGTTGATTACCTACGCGCGCAGGGCGTGGCCGTCTGGATGGACGAATCCGACATCCACGGCGCCACCATGTGGACCAAGGAAATCGTCGAGGCCATCCGCGCCAGCTCCGTCTTCATCCTCGCCATCAGCCGCCACTCCACCGGCTCCAAAAACGTAGTCAAGGAACTGGCCCTCGCCAGCGAACGCGAGAAAATCATCCTGCCGATTTACCTCGAGCAGTGCGACATCCCGGAGACGATGGAGTACCAGCTCGCCGGCATCCAAAATATTGCGCTCTACACTCTCGACAAGGGCAAGGCGTACGAGTTCGTCCACCAGACGATCCGTCGGCTCGGCGTTGGCCAAGCGCAGTCGGAAGACCAAGCGCTTGGCCAAGCGGAGGCCACGCCAAGCGCCGGACATGGCACCGGCGTTGGCCACGGGCACATGGCCCCGCCCAAGGCCAAGGGAGGCGCCGGCAAGTGGATCGGCATCGCTGCCGCGGTGGTCGTGCTTTGTGTGGCCGGTTTTTTCCTGAGCCAAGGCGGCAGTGACGCACCCGCGCCCACATCGCCCGGCACAGCGGGTTCTCCTGCTGCGCCCGTTCCGGCGGATGGCACGGCCCGCATTGCCCTGCTGCCGATCGAGGTCAACGCCCCGACGGAGGACGACAAATGGGTCGGCGGCGGCATGGGCACACAGCTCCGCGCGGCGATCAACAAACTCGACGGCGTTGCGATCATCTCGGGCGTGTCGGTAAACGCCTATCGCGGCAGCAATCGTGACATCAACAAGATCCGGGAGAACCTGAGCGTCAATTACATCCTCGACTGCGAAATGGCTGTCGCGGGGAAAAACGTCACGGCCATCGTCGAATTCATCAACGCCGGCAACTCACAGACGGTCTGGAGTGAAACTTACGAGGACAACGTTGATTCGATTTTTAACATCAAGAGCGACATCGCCACGAAGATTGCCGAGAGCGTTGGCGTAAAGGTTGAGTCCGAGACCGCCAAGCAGATCAGCCAAAAATCGACGCAAAACTCTGAGGCATTCAAACTCTACACTCAGGGACGGACCCTGTGGTTTACCCGCACCGAGGCGGACATGCGCCAAAGCCTCAAGCTGTACGAACAGGCCATCGAGTTGGATCCGGATTACGCCGAACCGTTCACCGGGATCGCCGACTCGAACAGTATGCTCGTTCAGTACGGCTACGCCGAAATAAAAGAGGGATACAGCAAAGCACGGGAAGCCGCCATCGAGGCAATTACCCGCAACCCGAATCTGCCGCAGGCCTACGTTTCATTGGCGTGGGTGCAATTCGCCAACGACTGGAAACTCAACGCCTCGGAGAAAAACTACCGCAAAGCCATCGAACTCGATCCCAAGTTCGCCCAGGCCTACCACTGGCTGGGAATCAACCTGAGCACCCAGGGGAAATTCGAGGAGGCCCACGCAGTCCTGCAATCCGCATTAAAACTCGATCCGAACAACCATGTTATTTTATTTAACAGCGCACTCCCCGCCGCCGAATTGGGCAAATTCGAGATGGCAGAAAAAAACACCCAACTCGGTCTAACCGTTGCCCCCAACTACTATCTGAACTGGACTGCACTTTATCGAACGTACCACCGGCAGGGTGACAGGGAAAAAGAGATGGAAAAACTGGTTCAAGATGTGGAGCAGATTTCCAACAAGGACAGAAACATTTACGACGTACTCGTTCACTACTATTGGAAGAAGGACAAGGAAAAATATCGAAACTACCTGTCCGCCGCCAGAGCCCATATAAAAAACGAAACCCGGGGAGAGCACACGCTTGATTTTTACATGGTTACAGAGGGCAAAGTTGAACAAGTTGTGCAGACAGCACTCCAGCGTTTTAACGAAGGAAAATTCGACTATGGCTTCGGCTCAAATCTATTTATTCTCGACGTACTCTCTGATGAGCGTGTCGCATCGTTCATCAAGAAAAATCAGGAAGGGAAGGATTAGCTCGCGATGACACCGGACGTTTTTATCAGCTACTCGAGGGAGAACCAGCAGGAGGTCATCAAGCTGGTTGATTACCTACGCGCGCAGGGCGTGGCCGTCTGGATGGACGAATCCGACATCCACGGCGCCACCATGTGGACCAAGGAAATCGTCGAGGCCATCCGCGCCAGCTCCGTCTTCATCCTCGCCATCAGCCGCCACTCCACCGGCTCCAAAAACGTAGTCAAGGAACTGGCCCTCGCCAGCGAACGCGAGAAAATCATCCTGCCGATTTACCTCGAGCAGTGCGACATCCCGGAGACGATGGAGTACCAGCTCGCCGGCATCCAAAATATTGCGCTCTACACTCTCGACAAGGGCAAGGCGTACGAGTTCGTCCACCAGACGATCCGTCGGCTCGGCGTTGGCCAAGCGCAGTCGGAAGACCAAGCGCTTGGCCAAGCGGAGGCCACGCCAAGCGCCGGACATGGCACGGGAGCCAGCCACGGCCACATGGCCCCACCCAAGGCCAAGGGCGGCGCCGGCAAATGGATCGGCATCGCGGCCGCGGTGGTCGTGCTGGCTGTCGCTGGCTTTTTCCTGACCCAAGGCAGCGATGAAGCTCCCGCACCGTCTAATCCTTCGACGCCCAACACGCCGACGACAACGACCGCCCCAACCGATGGTTCCCATCGTATCGCCCTGCTGCCGTTTGAGGTCAACGCCGCCAAGGAGGAAGACAAATGGGTCGGCGGCGGGATGGACAACGAACTCAAGACCGCACTAAACAAGATAGACGGGGTCACCATCATCGCCGGCCTCTCGGTCAACGGCTACCGCGGGACCAACCGGGAAATCTCGAAAATCAAATCCAACCTGAACGTCGACTACATCCTCGACGGATCCATCACCGTCACCGGCGGCAGGACGTCGTTAAATCTGGACTTCATCAAGGCGGACGATCTTTCAACAGTCTGGAGCGAAACCATTCAGGCCACACCCGACACGATCTTTGACGGCAAAACCCAAATCGCCGGCAAGCTGGCCACCTCCCTCAACATCCAGCTTGGAGCAAAAACCTCCGAAGAAATTGGAACCAAGCACACCGAAAACGCCGAGGCATTCCGGCTCTACACACGGGGACGAGAACTCTGGATGACCCGCTCACAAGCCGGTATGCAGCAAAGTATCAAACTCTACGAACAAGCAATCGCATTGGATGAAAACTTCGCCCTGGCATACAGCGGCATCGCAGATGCCTACAGCATGCTGGTAGTCTACGGGTATTTGGACCGGAACGAAGGCTATCCCAAGGCGAGAAGGTATGTGCTCGATGCCATCACAAGAAATCCAAACTTGGCCGAGGCATACATTTCCTTGGGATGGATTCAGTTTTCATATGACGTAAAATACGCGGACTCCGAAAAAAGCTACCGCAAGGCGATCAGTTTGAACTCCAAAATCGCTCAGGCACACCAATGGCTCGGAATTTGCCTCGAGGCTCAGGGACGCTATGAAGAGGCGAAGGAATCTTATCTGAAGGGTGAGGCTTTAGATCCCAACCATCATGTTCTCATGATGAACATGACTTCATTGTACACGAAACTGGGACAGTTTGATGACGCCGAACGGTGCGCTAAAAAAGGAATCTCCATAAACCCAAATTTCTACCAGCTCAGGTCCGGCCTTTACTCCGCGTACGTGCTTGCCGGAAACAAGGAATCTGAGATTGAGGAGTTGATCAAGGAACTCGAAGGTATCGCGAATAAAAATCAACCCATATTCAACATCCTCATCCACTATTATAAGGACAAGAATCCAGCCAAATCGGATACTTACTACGAAAGAGCTGAGGAACTGGATAAACTAACCGGTAATAGCAATTTTAGAGAACGATTGATTGTAAAAGTCGAGTTTGATGAGTTTATCCGGCTTGCCAACGAGGCTTTCGATAAAGTGGGGCTAGATTTCGGTATAGTGACAAATTTCTTTTGCAGCGAGTACAGGGATCATCCCAAAATGAAGGCACTCGACGAGAGAATCAAAAAAGGCAAATAACCCACCTTGAACCCGGACGTTTTCATTAGTTACTCGCGGGAGAACCGGCAGCAGGTGGTTCGGTTGGTCGAGTATCTGCGCGAACAGGGGCTGGGCGTCTGGATGGATGAAACCGACATCCACGGCGCCACCATGTGGACCGAGGAAATCGTCGAGGCCATCCACAAGTGCAACCTGTTCATCCTTGCCATCAGCCGACACTCCACCGGTTCCAAAAATGTCGTCAAGGAACTGGCCCTCGCCAGCGAACGCGAGAAGATCATCCTCCCGATTTACCTCGAGCAGTGCGACATCCCGAAGAACATGGAATACCAGCTCGCCGGGATTCAAAACATCGCGCTCTACACGCTCGACAAGGCCAAGGCGTACGAATTTGTCCACCAGACGATTCGGCGCCTCGGCGTTGGCCAAGCGCAGTCGGAAGACCAAGCGCTTGGCCAAGCGGAGCCAGCACCGAGCGCGGGCCACGGCACCGGCGTTGGCCACGGCCACATGGCACCACCCAAGGCCAAGAGCGGCACCGGCAAATGGATCGGCATTGCCGCCGCCATGGTCGTTCTGGCCGTGGCCGGCTTTTTCCTGAGCCAAGGCGGAAATGACACATCCTCCCCCGCGACTCCCGGCGCGACCGCCCCGCAAACGAACGACGGTTCCCATCGTATCGCCCTGCTACCGTTCGAGGTCAACGCCGCCAAGGAGGAGGACAAATGGATCGGCGGCGGCATGGACAACGAGTTGAAGGCCGCGCTCAACAAAATCGACGGGGTCACCATCATTGCCGGGCTTTCCGTTAACACCTATCGCGGCGCCAACCGGGATGTTTCGAAAATCAAAACCAACCTGAATGTCAGCCATATTCTCGATGGCTCCATCACCGTGACCGGCGGCAAAACCTCGCTGAGTCTCGACTTCATAAACGCAGACGACCTCTCGACTATATGGAGTGAATCCATTCAGGCGACGCCCAACACCGTATTCGATAGCAAGAGCCAGATCGCAACCAAGCTGGCCGGATCGTTGAACATCCAACTAGGCGCCAAGACCACCGAGGACATTGACACCAGGCACACCGAAAATGCCGAGGCGTTCCGGCTTTACACGCAGGGGCGCACGCTTTGGCTGACCCGTTCACAGGCCGGCATGAAGCGCAGCATCACACTTTTCGAGCAGGCGATCGAGTTGGACGACAAGTTCGCGCTGGCCTACACCGGCAGCGCCGATGCCTACAGCATGCTCTGCCAATACGGATTTCTTGAGTACGATGACGGCTATCCCAAAGCGCGATCGAGTGTACTGGAGGCGATCACCCGCAACCCCAACTTGGCGGAGGCCTATATTTCACTCGGCTGGATTCAGTTCGCCTACGAATGGAAGCTCAAGGACTCCGAGGAAAACTACCGGAAAGCGATCAAGCTGAATCCAAAAATCGCCCAAGCGCACCAATGGTTGGGGCTTAACCTGCAAACACAGGGGCGCATACAGGAAGCGAACGAGTCTTTGATGAAAGGGCTGGCACTGGATCCAAATCATCCGGTCATCAACATCAACCTTTCTATGAATAACATGACGCTGGGCAACCTCGAGGAAGCCGAGCAATTCGCTATGAAGACGGGAAACATCAACCCGAACTTTTTCGACTACTGGCTGTTCCTTTACATGATTCATTCTCAGGCCGGGCAAAGGGAAGAAAAGATCGATGCCTTAATCGACGAGATTGAAAAAATTGCCAACAAAAATACACCCATCTTCAGCATACTCATACATTATTACGAAGATAGAGACTCGAAGAAGTCCGATGAGTATTACGAACTGGCCAAACAATATGACGAGACAGTAAATAACACTGCCCTCAATGACCGGATAATATTGAAGATCGGTTTTGATGAATTCATGGAACTGGCTGAACAAGCATTCGAAGACAATACGCTGCCGTTCAACTTTGAAACACATATTTTTATCGAACACTACAAAGATAATCCAAAAT
>JAPPPH010000352.1 GCA_028817635.1 Verrucomicrobiales bacterium
ATGTAGGTCTGCGGGACAGGCGCAAACTGGATTCCGATCATCACACGGCCATCGACCGATTTCGGCGTAATTGGAAAAGTCATTTCGCTTCCTTCGCGCCGTACGACAATCTCCGTCTTTTTTGTTCCGTTTTCTTGAAGCGCCGAGATTAATTGCCCTTGTCCACCCACCGGCAATCCTCCCAGCGAGATAATTTCATCCTTGGCCTTCAACCCCGCAGCAGCAGCGGCACCGTTGTCCATCACCTTTCCGGCTATCGGGCGAAACTTCGGGGGCAACTGCAGGCGCTTGATCTTCAGCTTCTCGCTGACCGGCTTGGCTGTCAGGGTCTGGGTAAACTCTTCCACTCCCGAATCTGACTGCCGCTGAAATGTGACAGAAAATCGGTTCGTCAACGCAAGTGCGGTAAACTTGGCGGCCTCTTCCCAGCTCGGCATGGCTTCCCCATCGATCTTGGTGATGATGTCGCCCTCACGGACGCCCAGAGAATACTCCTCAGACTTCTCGTCCAGTTTACCGACGATCGGCGGCGTGATGGCTTCCGGCAGGCCAACGAAATAAATAATGGTCGCCAACACGAACGCAAAGACGACATTCATGATTGGCCCGGCCACCGCTACGGCGATCTTGGCCCAGGGGGAAATCTCCGGCAGCGGCTCGGTCTCCTCTGTTTCGTTCCCTCCCTCGATCGCCTCGCTCGTCAGCATCTGCGGCAGCTTCACGAAGCCGCCGGCCGGGATCATGCGGATGGTGTAGAGGATGCCGTCCTTCTCGTACTTCCACAGAATCTTGCCGAAGCCGATCGCGAACTCCTCCACCTTCATGCCGCACTTGCGCGCGACGTAAAAATGGCCCCACTCGTGCACGAAGATCGCCGCGCCAAACAGCAACAGCACAGCCACGACGACATAAATTGTTGTTAAAATTACCATGGAGTTTCTCTCGCTTGGCCAAGCGTTGATTCGGCTTGGCCAACGGAACAGTCGCCAAACATGGCTGTTCCGTTCAAAAAAAGTCAACCGACGGGTAGCGCCGGCCGCAGAGGCTTACATTCTGGCCAGCGCGGCGTCAAACCGCTTCAACACCTCCGCTTGGCCAAGCACCTCGAACAAATGATACAGGCTTGGCCCCACTTTACTGCCGGTGCAGGCCACCCGGGCCGGCATTACCAGCACCTTGTTTTTCACCTCGAGCGCGGCGGCCGTCGCCTTGAGCGACTCCATTAGCGTGTCGGCATCGAACTTGGCCAGACCGGCATACGCCTCGCGCAGTGCGGCCAAGTGCGGCTTATTCTCCGCTGTCAACGCCTGCTCAGCCGCCTGCTCGTCAAACGTGACCTCGTCCTGAAAATAAAAGCCGATGTATGCCGTGAAGTCGTTTAAATTCTTAATCTTGTCGGTACATGTCGCGATGGCCGCATCGATGTAGGCATCGTCCCGGCTGCCGGTGTCGAACCCGGTTGCCTGCAGTTGGCCAAGCGCTTGGTTCTTGAAATCGTCCGGGCCAAGCGCACGGATGTGCTCGTAGTTTTGCCAGTCCAGCTTGGTCATGTCGAACCGCGCGTTGGCCCGCTGCACTCCGGGGAGGTCGAACCGCTCGATCAACTCCGCCACCGGCATCACCTCCGTGTCGTCCTTAGGCGACCAGCCAAGCAGGCTGAGATAATTCACCACGGCTGACGGCAGATAGCCGCCCTCCATGTACGTGGTCATCGACGCGCCGGTGTCGCGCTTGCTCATCTTTGAGCCGTCGTTGTTCAGGATGAGCGGGATGTGCGCGAACTTCGGCGACTCCACGCCGAAAGCCTTGAACAACTCGACATGCTTCGAGGTATTCGATAGATGATCCTCGCCGCGGATCACGTGCGTGATGCCCATCTCGATGTCGTCCACCACGTTCACCAAATGAAACACCGGCTTGCCGTCGGAGCGAACGATCACAAAGTCGGGATCGGCCTCCTCGCGGTCGGTCAGCTTGCGCACCACGTCGCCGGCCACGAGGTCGGGGATCGTCACCGGCTCGCGCGTCATGCGGAACTTGATAGCCCCTTCATGCTCGTACGCCAAATCCTTGTCGAGCAGTTCCTGAATCCGGCGCTGATAAATCTCGCCGCGCTGGGATTGAAAATACGGCCCACGATCGCCTCGGCTCTCCTGCATCGCGTCGCCTGAGACCGGCCCCTCATCCCAGTCCAGCCCGAGCCAGCGCAGGCCGTCGAGGATCACGTCGACCGCTTCGCGCGTGTTGCGAGCGTCGTCCGTGTCCTCCACGCGCAGGACAAACTTGCCGCCGGTGTGGCGGGCATAAAGCCAGTTGAACAACGCCGTACGGGCGCCGCCGATGTGCAGATAGCCGGTTGGGCTGGGAGCAAAACGAACTCGAACACTCATGAGAAAAACGGCTCCGAAAAACCGGCGCGCACGTTACCGGCCACCCCGCCACCGGGCAAGCTTTCGGCGAAAACGAGATGGCAGGCCGAAGCTGCCGCAAAACAAAACGGAGAAGTGATTCGCCCGCAAGGAAGGCAGCAATTAACGCGACAGCGTCATGGAGTGCGGCAGTCCCTGCCGCTTTCAAAGCGCTCCAAAGCGGTGCGGAGCACCGCACTCCACGACGCTGTCGCGCCGAACCCAGCGCTTGGCCAAGCGCTTGGTTTTCCCCAGTAAAAAACCATTGACTGGGCGATATAGTTTGAGACGATTCGCCTCAAATGAAACCCATCCAAATCGCTATTGCCGCCGCGATTCTATCAGCCGGCTGCGCCTCGCGTCCCACCCAAACCATCGACCGAAATGCGGCGTTGAATTTAGGCCTCGTGAAGCATGATATAGTTTACCGAACAATAGGGGATGAAAAACTACTTCTCAACGTATACCTCCCAGACGAATTCATAGGCGAAGACCCTTGGTGGGTAAACGATGGCAAGGGAAAGAAACCAACGCTGTTATACATCCATGGTGGTGGCTGGGTAGTAGGTTCGAAGGACGAAAGCGTTCTAAACGTCTTGCCGTATATTTACAGGGACTGGGTTGTTATTTGCATCAATTACCGCTTGGCCAAAAACGCCAAGGCGCCGGCGGCTGTGGAGGATTGTCTCGTTGCCTTGGAGTGGGTTCACGCCAACGCAGCAAAATACGATATTGATACCGATCGAATTGTAGTAAGCGGCGGGTCCGCCGGAGGACATTTGGCACTAATGACCGGCATGCTCCGAAAAGGAGATGAGTTGTGCGGTGGGAAACTGAAAGTCGGCGACAACCAAAAAGTTGCGGCAATCGTCAATTGGTTCGGTGTCACAGATTTTTCAATTAATACGCACCCAACCGAGTGGTTTGGGGAAAACATCGATACCGAGGAATACGTGCGCACACTCTCACCG
>JAPPPH010000337.1 GCA_028817635.1 Verrucomicrobiales bacterium
CCATCACGTCAGCGATGAGTTGAGCCCTTAGACAAACCCCCAGCAGAGCCACCCCTTGCTCGATGGCCTCCCGCACAAACTTCTTTTCGGCGACCAACCATGGATGCGTCGTCTCGTCCGGCACATTCATCGGTCCGCCCATGATGAGCACCAAGTCGAGCCCAGTCACATTCGGCAATTCGGGCGACTCGTAAAACCTCGTGTACGTCACCTCCGCATTACGGGACTCCAACCACAGCCCCATGCACCCGATGCCCTCAAAGGGAACATGTTGAAGAATGTGAACGCGCATTATTTACTGTTCTACATTTTCATGAATCGCACCGATTCATTTGGCAGAATCCCATTTCTGTTGTGTAATCCCACCCAACCGGAGGATGCGTTTCACGAGCGACCAATCGAGGTCGCCCTTGTGTGGATTGGGGATTGTCAGTCTCACCTCGTCCTTGATCATGAATGGGTGCGATCCTCTTTGATGAGGCCCTTCCCAACCCAGTTTGCGCAATCGGCGAATCAGCTCCCCACGTTTAACGGGCTTGGGCATGGGGGAATTTCTTCCGATTCAAGCTCACGCCACCCAAGACCGGCAATCGATGCCCTAACTGCAATCCCAACAAAATCCAATCCTCCAGTGTCGCTTGCAAGATTGACCGGCACTCGTCCAGCGAATCGGCCTCCGCCCAAAGACCTTTGCACTTGGGTATGCTGCCAAAATACCGACCGTCCTCCATTAATTCGTAATGGGCTGCGGCCATGGCGTTTTTGATGTAGCTAGTCAGCATGCGGAAAAAGTATCACTGCCCTCAGGCTTGGGCAATGACCAAGGCGACGACTGGCGGTCAACCCATCCTCACCCCAGCACGTCGTGGATCACGTGACCATGCACGTTGGTCAGACGACGCTGGATGCCATTGTGGTAAAATGTGAGCCGCTCGTGATCGAGGCCGAAGAGGTGCAGCACCGTCGCATGAAAATCGTGCCAACTCACCCGGTTTTCCACGGCGCGATAGCCGATCTCGTCGGTGGCACCATACGCCATCCCAGGGCGTGCCCCGCCGCCGGCCATCCATACGGTGAACCCGGGATGGTTATGGTCACGCCCGTCACCCAGTGTCTCGGCTGGGCTTTGAGTAAATGGCGTGCGACCGAACTCGGTGGTAAACGTCACCAGCGTATCCTCCAGCATGCCGCGCTGTTTCAAATCTTTCAGCAACGCAGCGACCGGCTGGTCGATCCGGGCCGCCTCACGAGTGTGATTGGGCACCATCTTTTCGTGACCATCCCAACTCGTGCGCGGGTTGCCTCCCAATGGACCGCCGGAGTATAGCTGCACGAACCGCACTCCGCGCTCGAGCAATCGCCGGGCAAGGATACAGTTCTGCGCAAAATCTCCGGTCATCTTGCCGTCCAGCCCGTACATTTGGGTGATCGACTTCGGCTCGCTTGAGATATCCGCCGCATCGGGGACGGACAACTGCATGCGCGCGGCCAACTCGTAGCTGCGGATACGCGCCCGAAGCAAATCCTCCGCACCACCCAGTCGTGCCAGTTGTTTGTTGTTGATCAAGCCAAGCAGGTCCGCCCCTGCCGCTTCAGCCGCGCCGTCCGGTTTGCCGGGGGGGAACAAATCCCGCACCGGTTGTGCACCTCCCCCGAATGCAACCCCCTGATGGGCCGCGGGCAGAAAACCGCTGCTCCAACTCGACGCGCCGCCGCTGGGGGCACCGCGTCGATCCGGCAGCACCACAAATGCCGGCAGCGACTCAGTAACCGTGCCCAGCCCGTAACTCAGCCAACTGCCAAGCGAAGGGAACCCGTTCACCGGAAACCCGCTGTTGTGCAAAAACAAAGCCGGAGTGTGGTTCCCGGTGTCCGCATACATCGACCGGATGACCGTCAACTCGTCGGCGACGCCGGCCAGGTGCGGAAACAACTCCGACACCCATAGCCCACTTTGGCCGTGCTGCCGAAACGCCCAGTCGTTTTTCCGAATACGACCCACCTTGCCAAAAAAGGGATCGATATTCTTGATGCTCGGCGCCTGTCCATGGTGCTTGGCCAAGTCGGGTTTGTAATCGAACGAATCGATCTGGCTCAACCCGCCGACGAGACAAATATTAATTCCGCGCTTGGCCTTGGGAACGAATTGAGGTTGCCCCCCGAGCAGAGTCGTTGCTGCGGTCGCACCCAACCCCTGCACTGCCCAATTGAAAAACCGGCGACGGCTGAGCTTGAGCGGACTCGCAGGCTCGTCCCTCCACGACTGCCCTTGGCTTGAATTGGAGGGACGAGCCTGCGAGTCCGGTTGATTATATCTCCCTAATTTCATGTCACTCGATGACGACGAATTCCCCGCTGTTAAACAACACTCTGCCAAGGGCGGGAAGGCCATGTTCGCGAACCAAGACCATCGCCGCCTGCCGCTCCTCCGCATCGGGCGAACGGCCGAGGCACAGCGCCCAAGCCCGATCAATCTGCGCGGCAATTTCCTCACCGACCTCATTTTCCACCCGCTTGGCCAAGCGCTTGGCCAAGCGCCAGACGATTGGACTGTTGCGCAGGCTCAACGCCTGCAACGGCGTGGTGGTCACTGCGCGGGCCGGTGTGGTCGTCGAGGGGTCGGGGCAATCAAACCCGTCCAGCAACGAATCCCGACCGCCGCGCGGTGAAAAGCGATAGACGGTGCGCCGGTCAAACTCAGGCCCTTCACGATGAATCGGATGATAATAACGCCCGGCGTTAAAATAGATCTCCTTTACGTCCTCAAACCCGGGGCCGCCCTGCTGCGGATTGAGTTCGCCGGAGGCGTATAATAGCGAATCCCGAAGCACCTCCCCCTCCACGCGGCGCGGGCTAAAGCGCCACAGCAGCCTGTTGTCACGATCCACTTGCAACGCAGCCGTGTTTACACGGGCCGACTGCCGGTAGATTTCCGAGGTCACAATCAGGCGATGCAACGCCTTCATTTGGTAACCGTTGTCTCGAAACCAACCGGCCAGCCAGTCGAGTAAGTCTGGATGACTGGGGCGCGTGCCGCTCGCGCCAAAATCGCTCGGTGTGTTCACCAATCCCCGTCCGAAATGCCAGTGCCAAACCCGGTTGACGATGACCCGACTGAACAGTGGATTTTCACGATGAGTAATCCAGTCCGCCATTGCCCGGCGTCGATCGGAATCCGGCGTCGCCGAGGTAAGCTTGAGGTCGGGTGACATGCCGCGCACCGCCGATACCGCCGAAGGGAGCGCCTCCTCCCCAAGCGTTGCGGCGTTGCCCCGCAGGTGTACTCGCATCGTCGTCGGTCTGCTGGCTTTCACCGTGAACAATTTTTTTGTAGCGCCTCACTTGTTGTGTCGTT
>JAPPPH010000068.1 GCA_028817635.1 Verrucomicrobiales bacterium
CTTCGGAGCTTTCGGACTCGCAGGCTCGTCCCTCCCGAATCGCTTGGCCAAGCGGAATGGGGACATACCTTACCTCCGTTTGATCGTTTGGTGTGTTTGCGGGGACAGCAATGTCCCCGCTCCTGTTTTCTTTGCGTCTCCGCGTCTTCGCGTGAGTAACAACTACCCCGTAAACTTCTTCGCGGTCACACAGGCGTTGTGGCCGCCGAAGCCGAAGGAGTTGTTGGCGATGGCGTTGACTTCCATCTCGCGGGCCTCGTTGGGGACGTAGTCGAGGTCGCAGTCGAGGTCGGGGGTCTCGTAGTTGATGGTCGGCGGGACGGTGCCGGTTTCGAGCGCCTTGCAGCAGACGGCCATCTCGACTCCGCCGGCGGCACCGAGCATGTGCCCGGTCGCTCCCTTGGTGGAGCTGACGGCCAGGCGGCGGGCGTGTTCGCCAAACACCGACTTGATGGCCTGGGTTTCGCAGACGTCGCCCTGTGGGGTGGAGGTGCCGTGGGCGTTGATGTAGGAAATGTCGTTCGGATTGAGTCCGCCGGAGTTGAGGGCCATGCGCATGGCGCGTGCGCCGCCTTCGCCTTCCGGTGCGGGGGCGGACATGTGGTGGGCATCGGCGGTGTTGCCGTAGCCGGCCAGCTCGCAATAGATCCGTGCACCGCGCGCGGTGGCGTGCTCGAGGGTCTCGAGCACCAGCACGCCGGCGCCTTCGCCCATGACGAAGCCGTCTCGCCCGGCGTCAAACGGCCGGGAGGCGTGCCCGGGATCGTCGTTGCGGGTGCTGAGCGCTTTCATGGCGGCAAAGCCTCCCATGGCGGTGGGCAGCACAGCGGCCTCGGTGCCGCCGGCGAACATGACGTCTGCCTCGCCCATGACGAGCGTGCGCCAAGCCTCTCCGATGGCGTGGTTGGCGGTGGCGCAGGCGGAGCAGGTAGCGACGTTGGGGCCGCGCAGGCCTTGGTAAAGTGAAAACATCCCGGAAGCCATGTTGAGGATCATCATCGGGATGAAAAACGGGGACATGCGCCCCGGGCCGCGGTCGAGCAGGGTTTTGTGCTGGGTCTCGAGGGTGGCGAGACCGCCGATGCCGGAGCCGATCATGGCGCCGACGCGTTCGCGGTTGGCTTGCTCGAGGTCGAGCCCGGAGTCGTTGAGCGCCTGCCAGCCGGCGTGGATTCCGAACTGGGCGAAGCGGTCGGTGCGGCGAACCTCCTTGGGCGAGGGAAACGCCTCGGCGGCGTCGAACTCCTTCACCTCGCCGGCGATGGTGCAAGCGAAGCCCTCGGTGTCGAAGGCGGTGATGGGGGCGATGCCGCACTGGCCCGCGGTGATGTTTTGCCAGAAGTTATCGATGCCCTGGCCAAGCGGGGAGACGACACCGATGCCGGTGACGACGACGCGTTGTCGTTGAGATGTGTCCGCCATAAAGCAAAACAGGCAGCTTGGCCAAGCGCGGCCGAGCTGCCCGGAAAATCAAACAGCCCTTAGCCTTGTGTGTCCTCGATGTACTTGGCGACATCTCCAACGGTCTGGAGTTTTTCCGCCTCTTCATCGGGGATCTCGGTGCCAAATTCCTCCTCCAGCGCCATGATCAGCTCGACGATGTCGAGTGAGTCCGCGCCGAGGTCCTCGATAAACTTGGCTCCGGGATTGATTTGGTCCGCGTTGACGCCGAGTTGCTCGACGATGATATCCTTGATTCGATCTGCGATTGATTTGTCAGACATAAGCCGCCGTAACGTTCGCGGGTTCTTTAAGAACGGGAGGGATGTCCGTCAAGCCCCTAATGCCGAAAAGTTCATTTACATGACCATGCCACCATCGACGGTGAGCACCTGTCCGGTCATGTATCCGGTCGGTTCCATGGCCAAAAACACGGCGGTGTGGGCGATGTCGTCCGGTGAACCGAATCGGGTCATAGGCACGCGCTCGAGGATGGCCTCGCGCACTTTTTCGTCGAGCACGGCGGTCATGTCGGTCTCGATGAAGCCGGGGGCGATGGCGTTGGCGGTGACGCCCCGGGGCGCCAGTTCCTTGGCCACGGATTTGGTGAAGCCGATGAGCGCGGCCTTGCTGGCGGCGTAGTTGCTCTGTCCGGCGTTGCCGATCAGCCCGATGACGGAGGCGATGTTGATGATGCGCCCGCTGCGCTGCTTCATGAACGGCCGGGTGAATGCCTTGGTGAAGTTGAACGCGCCCTTGAGGTTGGTGTTGAGCACGGTGTCCCATTCCTCCTCGCTCATGCGCATGAGCAGGTTGTCTCGGGTGACGCCGGCGTTGTTGACGAGGATGTCCACCTTGCCGGCCTGCTCGAGAATCTCCTTGGCGGCCGCCTCGACGGCGCCGGTGTTGGACACGTCCACCGCCTTGGCCCAGGCCTTGCGCCCCAGTTCCTCCACCTCGGCGGCGACCTTGGCGGAGTTTTCCTCCGTGCGGGAGACGCAGACCACGTCGGCGCCCATGCGGGCGTAGGCGATGGCCACAGCGCGGCCGATTCCCCGGCCGGCCCCGGTGACCACGGCCACCTTGTCATTCAACAGACTCATAACGGGGAAAGATTTGCTTGGCCAAGCGCCCCGATGTCAATACGCGAGTCGGAAAAAAGGCGTGTCCGCCTGGCCAAGCGCCCCCGTGGTGCTAGTCGCGCTTGAAGTACTCGACGACACGCCGTTTGGGATCGCTCTCGCCGATGAACACAGCCGCGGCGTTTTCGTAGAGCTGGGAGCGGGGGGGATGAAATTCGACCTCCAAGTCCTGCCGCTTGGCCTCGAGGGTCTCGATACCAAGGACGTCGAGGGCCACCGGGTCGGTGCTGAACCACAGTTGGCCAAGCGGCTCTGTGTAGTGGAGCAGCGATTTGCTCTGGCCGAGGTACTGCATGTAAAGTGCGTCGGTGATGCACAGGGCGAGGCGGTCGCCGATGTAGCGCGTCTCTTTGTCATCGGTCTTTGCGATGATGTCGGGCAGGGCGGTGACGAAGATGGAGTCGGAGACACTGAAGCGCCGGTCGTTGTCCACGGCGCCGCGGGTCAGGCCGACGAGATGCCCGGAGATGCCTACGCGGTTGTGGTTGATCAGCGGCTGGATGCTGATAATCCGGGTGATCTCTCTGGTGATCAGCCGGGAAAAGTGTGATTTGCGGCTGTCAATTTCCTCGCCGGCCTTGAACTCGAGATCGCCATCGATGAGGGCCCCGAGGATCGCTTTATCCAGTACCACCGTTTCGTCCCAGCCGGAGTCTTTACTGCCCGCCAGCCGGACCCCGTGCCGCTTGGCCAAGGTGCGGTATCCGGCATCCTGCAGTTCACTGAGCGAGGCGTCCCAGATAATGATTTTCCCGGCCGGAATCTTGGCCTCGAGCAAACCGCGGATGACAGAGTCGACCACCTCGCGGCGGGTGCCGCTGACCTGGCCCGGCCCGGCGTTGACCTTGATACCAACGGTGTCCTCCGGGCTGACGAGGGCGAGCCAGGCGGCGGTGGGATTGTCGTGACCGGTTACCTGCAGCAGACCGGCCTCGACCATCTGATTCACCCGTTTTTTGTCGACCTGCCAGCGTTTGGCGGAGGCATCGTCCCGGATCACTTCGATGTGAGGTGCGGGGAGGGTGAACGCCTCCGCGGCGGGTTCCTCGTCCGAGCCAAGCGCTTGGCCAAGCGCGGTGACTGTCATGAGACAGGTAAGCCAACCCGGCCCTGAGCGTAATCTGGATCGTTTTGGGAGCATGACAAACACGGGTCAGGGGAGTGGATCCCTTGACTCGCTGAGGCCGCGATGCTACCACCAGCGGTCATGCAGACCACGCAAAAACGCATTCCGAGTTTGGTCGCACCCGGGATCACTTTGTGCCTCATCGCCCTGCTCGCCGGCTGTACGCCGCCGGAGAGGACGGCTCTTGAAAAAGGGAGTCGTTTGCTCGCTGGCGGCAACGCTGAGGCTGCGTTGGTAGAGCTGAACAAGGCCCTTGAATTCATTAACAAAAACGAGAAACACAAGGGCACACCAAACATCATGGGCCACCTGCATAACCAGCTTGGCTTGGCGCACCAGACCCTGTTTCGGGACACCGGTAAAACCAATCACTATTTTCAGGCACACCAAGCCTACAAATTCACCACCACCAACCTGTTGACTCCGCCAAAGCCGAAACGGCTGGCCCACCTAAATCTCGCGTGGCTGTATCTCGAGCGGTACGACTGGAATTCCAACCTTGCGGCATTCCGGATCAATGCAGGCAAGGCGGCGGATGAGTTTAACAAACTGAGGGTCGCGATGGGGGACGACCAGTTCCCGCATTGGCTCGAAAAGGGGATCACCGAGTTTCATGCCGGGCAGTTGTCCTCCGCGCGGGAGAGTTTCCGTAAGGCCGGACAACAGGATGCCACGGCACTGAACGGGCTGGGTGTTTTGGCGGCCGTTGAGAGGCGTTACGAGGCGGCGGCGCAGCATTTTGAAGATGCCTCGCGGGTGGATGCCAAGGATACGAAGGCCAAGCTGCATCTGGCCATCGCGCTTCAGTCCATGGGTCAATACCAGTCCGCGTTGGATTCTTATCAGGCTTACCTGAACGTGGCCCCGAACTCTGCTGCCAAGAAGGCGCAGATCACGACTCTCGTCGCCGGGCTGGAGGATTACCTCAAGCCGGAACCAAAACCGGAGCCCAAGGAGGAACCGAAGGAAGAACCGGTTGAGAAGAAACCGGCCGAGGTGGCCGTTGTGGAACCTGCCGAGCCGGAGAAGCCCAAGGAGGAGGAACCGGAGGCCAAACCGGTCGAGGTTGCTGTAGAGGAGGAACCGGCCGAGGCCGTCACCCCGACTGAACCGATTGAGGAAAAACCGACCGAGCCGGAGGTAGCCGTTGCTCCGGCCGAAGTGGTTCCGCCGAAGGAAGAACCGGAGGAACCCAAGGAAGAACCGGCCGAAGTGATCGTCATCGACCCGCCCGTGGAGGAGCCGAAAGTCGTGACGCCAAAACCGGAAGAAGTGGTGATCGTTGAACCGGAAGAGCCGAAGGGACTGCCAGTGCCGGAGGCCAAGCCGGCGGAGACCGTCGTACCGGAGGAATCCCCGGAAGAACCGGGAGCGGAACCGGGTACCGAAGTAGCCGTGGTGGAACCCCCGGTTGAACGGGTCGAACCGGCAGAGCCTGCCGCGCCCGAGGAAACCGAAAAGCCAAAGAAAAAATGGACCGATCGCCTGAACCCTACCCGTTGGTTTGGCGGGCGCAAAAAGGACAAAACTGACGACCAGATCAGTTGGAAATCCAGTACCCCACTGCCGACCATTCCAGCGGCCAAGCCGGTCGCGCCTGCTTCCACCAACGCAACGCGCGTCGTGAACGTGCTCCCCACCGCGGTGGCGTATCCGCGCTATGCTTACCTGCATCCCGCCCTGCCCAAGGCCGGGGATCGGCAGGTGGCCAAGACTTATTTCGACGACGGGGCCAAGGCCCAAAAAAGCAAGGAATGGCAACGAGCCAAGGCGGCCTACCTGCAGGCGACCAAGTCTGATCCTGCCTGGTTCGAGGCGCGCTTTAAGCTTGGCCAAGCGGCCTACTACACCGGCGAGACCAGCCTCGCGCTGCAGTCGTTTGAGAACGCTCTGTCGATCGATCCCAACGACGGCCCGGCCCGGTTCAATTTTGCGATGTCGCTCGTGCAGGGCACCTACTACGCCGACGCGGCCAAGGAGCTGGAGACCTTTCTGCAGTTCGATCCCAACAACATTCAGGCGCACCTCGAGGCGGCGAATCTGTACGCGGAAAAACTGCACGACGTGGCCAAGGCCGCCATCCATTACAAGCGCGTGATCGGCCTGAGCCCGGAGCATCCCCAAGCGGTGAACATTCGCTACTGGCTGATCCGCAACAAGGCAAACTGATCCCTTCGACCTCCCTTGCCCGTCATTCCACAGGCCACGATTGAGCAGGTCCGCAACGCAAGTGACATCGTCGACGTGATCGGCTCCTACGTGCCGCTCAAGCGCGCTGGTACAAACTTCCTCGGGCTATGCCCGTTCCACAAGGAGAAGACCCCGAGTTTCAACGTCAGTCCGTCCAAGCAGATTTTCCACTGCTTCGGTTGCCACAAGGGCGGCGATGTTTTTTCGTTTTTGCGTGAGTTCGAAAACCTGACATTCGTCGAGACCGTGCAGCGCTTGGCCGAGCGGGCGCGGATTCCGATTGAGTTCGAGATGACGCCCGGCCAGCGCGAGGAAGGCTCGCTCAAGGAAAAACTGCGTTCACTGCACGAGCAGGTGGCCAAGCGCTGGGAAATCGCCCTGGCCAACGACGGCGCGGCACAGGTCGCGCGCGACTACCTGACCAAGCGCGGCGTCAGCAACGAGGCGGTCAAGCGCTTCCGCATGGGCTACGCGCCGGACAAGTGGGACGCCACCCTCAACTGGGCCAAGGACAAAACACATGACGCCCAGTTGCTCGAGAAAGGCGGCCTCGCCATCTCCGGAGACAAAGGGCACTACGACCGGTTTCGAGGCCGGCTGATTTTTCCAATCTGTGATGAGCAGGGCAGGGTGATTGGCTTCAGCGGACGCGTCCTTGCGGCGGAGCAGAAGGGCGGCAAATACATCAACTCACCGGAGACGCCGATCTTCAGCAAGAGCCGCGTGATCTACGGATTGGACAAGGCCAAGCGGCCGATCCTCGACGCCAAGTCGGTGATCGTCTGCGAAGGTCAGCTCGACACCATCGCCTGCCACCTCGCCGGCATCGAGAACGCCGTGGCACCGCAGGGCACCGCGCTCACCGCCGACCACGCGCGCATTCTCAAGCGCTACGCCGAGGAGGTCGTCTTGTGTTTCGACTCCGACACCGCCGGCCAACAGGCCGCGCTGCGTTCGCTCGACGACCTGCTCGCCAGCGGTCTCGCCATCCGCGTGGCCGTCATCCCGCAGCCGCACGACCCCGACAGTTTCATCCGCGAAAACGGCGCGGAGTCATTCCGCAAACTGATCGCCGACGCCCCCGGTTTTTTCGATTTTCTCATCAACTACCTCTGCCAGATTCACGACGCCGATTCCGACCGCGGCCGGGTCAACATTGTGCAGGCCATGCGTGAGGCGGTGCAAAAAACAAACAACCCGGTGCTGATCGACACCTACGCGCAAAAGCTCAGCCACCGGCTGGCCGTGTCGGTTGACGCCGTGCGGACGGAATTCGCCAAGCGCAAACGCACGTTTCAGCGGGTCGAGCCGGAGCTTGCCGAGGAGGAGATCCCGATCCCCGAGGACGAGTTGCCGCTGCCGAAGCCGAGTCCGGTGGAGTTTTGGCTGCTCAAGCTGGCGTTGTTTGGCGAGACGCCGGTCGAGTGGCTCGAGTCGCACCTCGACCTGCAATGGGTAGATCATCACGGGGTGCGGGAAATTTTGCAGCAACACTTCGCGCTCATCGCCGAAAACCCCGAAGCAGGGCTGCCGGATTTACTCGCCGTGCTGCCATCGGAGCCGTTCCGAAAACTGGGCACTGAGGCTGTGGTCGATGGCCGCAACATCCCGAACCCGGACCGGCAGTTGAAGGACATCGTCCTGCGTCTGCGCAATCAATTCATCGAGGCCCGCCTTGCTGAGATCCAGCGCGAGCTGACCCCGGGCGCGACCGACGAGGCAAGGTGGCCGGAGTTGATTAGCGAACGAAACGCGCTCAAGGATCTCATCACCCATCCCCTCGAACCCCTCGCCGGCTCCTAAGCGGAGGGACAAGCCTGCGAGTCCGTTCCCTTGGCCAAGCGCTTGGCCAAGCGGGCTACTCCAGCCCGAGTTGACGGGAAAAGTAGACGTACTCCAGAGCGTAGCGGCGTGCGTGTTGCTTGAGGTTTGCCCCGGCGGCGTGGCCGCCCTCGGTGTTCTCGTAATACAACACCTCATGGCCCTGTTCCCGCATCCGGGCGACCATCTTGCGGGCGTGGCCCGGGTGAACACGGTCGTCCTTGGTTGAAGTCTCGATGAACACCTTGGGGTATTTTTTGTCCGGAAAAACGTTTTGATAGGGCGAGTAGCGGAGGATCGCCTCACGCATTTTCGGGTCTTCCGGGTCGCCGTACTCCGCCGCCCAACTGGCACCGGCCAGCAGCTTGGTGTAGCGGATCATGTCGAGCAACGGCACGCGGCAGACGACCGCATTCAACAGATCAGGCCGCTGGGTAAAGATGGCCCCGACGAGCAAACCGCCGTTGCTGCCGCCGGAAATGCCAAGGTGTTTTGGCGAAGTGATTCCGCGCTTGGCCAGATCTTCACCGACGGCGATGAAATCGTCGTAGGCACGCTGCCGCTCGGTCTTGAGCGCGGCCTTGTGCCAGCGCGGGCCGAACTCACCGCCGCCGCGAATGTTCGCCACCGCGTACGCGCCGCCGCGCTCGAGCCAAAGTTTGCCAATCGTCGCCGAGTAGCTGGGCTTGAGTGAGATTTCAAATCCGCCGTAGCCGTAGAGGATCGTCGGTGTGCTGCCGTCCGGCTTGAGCCCCTTGCGGTGGATCACAAAGTACGGCACCGCTGTCCCGTCGGCGCTCTTTGCCATGTGCTGGTGCACCTCGAGGTCGCCGGCGTCGAACCGCGCCGCGAGCGACTTGAGCGTGGAGAGCTTGTTGGCGCCGGCATCAAATTCGCTCAACCGATCCGGCGTCACGTGATCCTCGTAGTTGATGAAAATAGTCTCCGAGTGCGGGCCGGCCGCGGAGATGGAGACCGTGCCGTTTTCCGGAAGCGGCACCGGCTTCGATGACCATTGGCCGCTCTGCGGATCGACGCTGAACCGCAGAATGCGGCCCTTCACGTTTTGCAGCAGGGTGACGTAAAGACCGCTGCGCGACACGGTGACACCTTCGATGCTCGTCCGCTCGTCCGGGGTGTAAATCGTCTCGATGGTCGGCAGCTTGCCAGTGGCTTGAAACACTGCGGCGTTGATGGCGAGCAGTGCTCCCTGTGCGTGTGTTTGACCGTCCACCTCCCAAGCCTCGCGAAGGGTGAAGATCAGGCGGCCGGCATAGAAACCGGCGAGGTCTGCCGACTCCTGTAGCGGCAGGCGTGTCATTTCGCCGTCCGGGCCGATCACGTGGTATGCCCCGGTGAAAAAGGTCAGCGACTGGTCAACGAGCGCGATTGTCTCCTCGCCGGAATCCATCACGCGCGGCCAGATGCCAATGTCCTCATGGCGTCCCTCGAAGATCGTCGTTGCCTTGGCCAACGGTGTGCCGCGTTTCCAGCGCTTGGCCACGCGCGGGTAGCCGGACTCTGTCAACGATCCTTCGCCCCAATCGGTGCCGACCAGCAGCGTGTCGCGGTCCAGCCACGTCACGCCGGACTTGGCCTCCGGTAGCGCGAAGCCGCCCTCGACGAAGCGCTTGGCCAGCGTGTCAAACTCGCGGTGCACCGAGGCATCCGTACCGCCGCGTGAGAGCTTGATCAGGCAGCGCTCGTAATCCGGCGCGAGCCAGGTCGTGCCCTTGTACACCCAGTTTTCATCCTCGGCCTTGGCCAGCGCGTCGATGTCCAGCACCGTCTCCCACTCCGGCTTGGCCAAGCGGTACGACTCTGGTGTGGTTCGGCGCATGATGCCCCGCACGTGCTCGGCATCCTGCCAGAAATTGTAGACGTACTTGCCGCGAATGGATCCGTACGGGATGCGATCCTTGGCGTTGAGGAGTTTCTCGGCCTGCGAGAGGAACTTTCCGTAGCGTGCGTCTGCCTCCAGTTCGGCGAAACATTCCTTGTTTCGGGCGTGCACCCATTCGAGTGCGCGTTCGCCCTCGACCTCCTCGAGCCAGAGGTACGGGTCGTCGAGGATGGGTTTCCGCTTGGTTTCGCCGTGTGCCGGGGTCGCGCCTGCCATGATCAGTCCACAAAAAAAACAGATCCAAGTTTTCATCGCCGCCGCAGACTATCGCGCCAAGCACCCGTAAACAACCAAGCGCTTGGCCAAGCGGATTGTTAAACGCAGAGAACGCGGAGACGCAGAGGACAGCAAAGAAAAGCCTGAAAGGCTTTGACAACATAGCCCAAGGTTGAAGCCGCAGGATTCAACCTTGGGTCGACCGGAAAATTTTGATCAACCCTGAAGGGGTTGAACAACGTCACTCCTTAAGAAGATTCATTACTTTGTTGTGCAACCCAAACAGGGTCGGAAAAGTTGTTAGCTTGGGCTGTAATTTGAAATCCCTCCGGGATTTCCCTCTGCGGCCCTCTGCGTCTCCGCGATCTCCGCGTTTGAATTAAACGCTACTTCTTCTCGAGGTCTTTTCGGGGGAAGAGAGGGTTGGGTTTGTTGCAGGTGTGGCCCTTGGCCAAGCCGCCCCATTTGGCCTGCGCAAAATCCGCGGGGGAGCCGTCGATGCCGACCTGCTCAAAGATCTTCTCGGCAGTTTCGGGAGTGACCGGCCAAATGAGCACCGCGAGGATGCGGCAGCACTCAGCCAAGTTGTAAAGCACCTCGTTGAGCCGGTCGGCCTGATCCTCCTGCTTGGCCAGCTTGAACGGCGCGGTCTGCTCGACGTACTGGTTGGCGCGATCGACCAGTCCCCAGACGCTCACCAGCCCGGCCTGTATCTGGTGTGACTCGTAGTTGCCCTTTGCCTCGGTGATCCATTTTTCCGCGTCGGCCGCCAACTCGTCGGAGGTCGTCTCTAGGGTGCCGCCGCGATAGCGGTTGAGCATGGAGAGCGAGCGGTTGACAAGGTTGCCGAGACCGTTGGCCAGCTCGGCGGAGTAGCGGGCCTGAAAACTTTCATCCGTCCAGTTGCCGTCCGGACCAATGTCCAGTTCGCGCACGACGAAGTAACGGAAGGCATCCACGCCCCACTCGTCGATGACGGCGATCGGGTCGACCACGTTGCCGGTGGTCTTGCTCATTTTTTGGCCGTCCTTCTGCCACCAACCGTGGACGAGCACCTGCCCGGGCAGCGGCAACTCCATCGCCTTGAGCATAATCGGCCAGTAGACGGCGTGGAACTTGAGGATGTCCTTGCCGATGACGTGGATGTCCGCCGGCCAAAGCGCGGGGGCGTCTGCCCGGGAGTCGAGCCCGATCGGCCCAGCGGCTGCGGCATCACCCAGCGCGGCCGGGATACTGGCGTAGTTGCTGAGGGCGTCAAACCACACGTACGTCACGTAATCCTCGTCGAACGGCAGCGGGATGCCCCACTCGAGCCGTTCCTTGGGCCGCGTGATGCAAAGGTCCTCGAGGGTGTTGTTCTTGAGAAAGCCGAGCACTTCGTTGCGGCGCGTCTCCGGCTGGACGAAGCCGGGGTTGGCCTCGATGTGGTCGATCAACCACTGCTGATGTTCGCCGAGCTTGAAGTAGTAGTTGTGCTCCACCAGTTCGGTGACGTCGCCATAGATCGGGTCGAACGTGCCATCCTCGCGCCGGTCTTTCTCAGTCAAAAACGTCTCCTGCCGCGCGGAATAAAAACCGCGATACTCGGCCTGATAAAAATGCCCGTTGTTGTGCAGCTTTTGCAGCACCGCCTGCACGAACGCCTTGTGTCGGGCGGACGAAGTGCGCACGAAGTCCGCGTGGGTCAGGTTCAGTCGCCCGGCGAACGCCTCCCAGATCGCGGCGAACTCGTCGCAGTACACCTGCGGATCCTTGCCCTCGGCCTTGGCCGCCGACTGCACCTTTTGGCCGTGTTCATCGAGGCCGGTCAGGTAAAACACCTCCTGCCCGAGACTGCGATGCGTCCGGGCGATGATGTCGGTGATGACTTTCTCGTAGGCGTGACCGAGGTGAGGTTCGCCGTTGACGTAATCGATGGCGGTGGTCAGGTAAAACCGTTTACTCATCCGCGCGGCAGTATGCGCCCTTGGCCAAGCGCTTGGCAATCACAGGGTGAAGGTGATCCAAACATTGACAATGTTTGGTCGATTGGCCAAGCGCTGGCATCGGCTACAGATTTATCTTACCGAGGCTGGAGCTGGTGATCTCGAACGAGCCGGACACAGTTTCGCCATCCTTCCGGCTTACCGCGGTCAGTTTCAGGTTGCCGATGGCCCAGCCGATTCGACTGAGCCGCTTGGCGCCTGTTCTTCCTAGCCGGATGAATCCCCAAACTGTGTATCCGTCAATTGGGATTTTATCTGAGACACGAAAAAAATCCGGATCCACCAGCAAGTTTACCATGATGTCCTGTTGTTTGCCCTCGATACGACTGCGCACGGAGATGACCGGAAAGCCGTATCGTGCGCTTCCGGCTGTCACGGTTGCGGCTGCGCGAAGCTCGGTGAGCCGAATCACTTTGTCGCCGTGTGTCAGGTTGATGGAGCAGTCGCTGGTCTCGTTTTCAGAAGTCAAATCAGCCGTCTTCGTCCACTGGGTATTGAATGTACTCTTCAATGAGAACAATTTCGGTGTTGTGTTTGATGATGATTCTCGAAGCGGTTTTGGCCAAAGCGGAATGGGACCGGTCAACTCCGGCGCCAGAAATGCCCGTCGTCCTGTGATGAACTCACGCACGCGCTCCACGGCGGGATCGAATAGGTGCGGTGGGATATGTGTGTGTGGTCGTAGCATCGGTGCGAGCGTGTCGATTTGTTTCGTCAGTTCGGCCTCGGTCCACACTTCGTCGAACAGCCTGAGCAACTCGGCGCGGTAGCGTTTTCGGCCGCGCTCGGTCTTGTAAAGTCGATGCGCGATGACGCCCTCGGCCATCACGGAGAAGGGTGTGCCGGATTGATTGGCGCGTCCGCTGCGAATGTTAAACACGCCGTCGGTGCCCCACGGGATGAAATGAAACCGGCTCGACGTTGGATCGTTGTAGACGAAAAAATTATTCCGGTTGGAGGCGTAGCCGTCGTTTGCGCCGACGAGGCATTCCATGGCCCAGTAGCGATAAAATTGGTCGAGGTCGATGATGGATTCGAGACTCTCAAAAAGTTTTTCATCCGGAACCGCGGCCGCCAGCATCAATCGGTTCAAATCGCTTCGGTCGTTTTTCTTTTCGTTCGTCTTAACGTCAAACGATCCCGCCAGCGACTTGGTGAAATCACTGATCGCACCCTCATAAAGATTACCGCTAGCTTTTTTGAAGTGTCGTTTCAGGAACGATTTTCGCACCGATTCCACGTTGCTGTACACGCCCAGATACTTACCGTTCACCGTGACCCGTGCGAGGTTGCAACGCGGTGCGGGGATGCCCGCTTTTCGGAACAGTTCATAAGACAAATGCTGCTTGATCTGCGAGGCGTCGGTGTCGTTGTTGTTCAGCGTCATTAACGAGATATCCTCGAACTCCTGTTCCACACCGAATTTATCGAAGTTGATCTTGATCGATGGCCGCTGTGCGTTCACCGAGCCAAGCAGCCCCTTTTTTCTCAGGCCAACGTCGCGAAATAGTTTGCCGTCGATGGTCACGTTTCCCTTGTAGTAATTATACGGGTTGGGTCGTGGCTTGCTTCGGTCTCGAGGTGTTTTCAGTCCGAAAAGATCGTGATGCTCGTACCGCATTTTTTCCCAGTCTACCGCGGGCATCTCGATGTTCACCTCAAGGAGGCGCTTTACGTCGAACGGGTCTGCTTTCGTTGAATTCGCCGGGACGAATAAAGCGAATGCGATCAACGCGATTTTTGTGAAATCAAAACGTGACATGACGGAACCCGGAAAGAATCCAGCACCAGCGATTCCTTGCAAGTTTTTTTATATTTTTAAAACTAATTCCGGATGGGTTGGGCGATGCGGAGGTAGGCGAAGAAGTCGCGCAACTGCTGGTCGGTCAGGCCGGTGAGCAGGCTTTCCGGCATCAGGCTTCGCGGGCTGATGGTGGTCGATTCCACCTGTGCCTGCTCGACCACCGTGTCGCTTCCGTCGATGCCGCGCAGGATCAGCAACCGGTTGGTCTGGTCGGACAAAAAACCGCTGAGCCGCCGCCCGTCCTTTGTTTGCACCTGCATGTGTTCGTAGCCCTCGCGAATCTCCCGGCTTGGGTCGAGGATGGCGGGCAATAGGGTGTCGAGATCGGTCCGCTGGTAGGCGGTGAGGTTGGGGCCGATGTCGCCGCCCTTGTGGAACAGTTTGTGACAGGCGGCACAGCGTTGAAGGTATAGGTCGCGTCCGCGGTACGGGCTGCCGGTGCGGCCGTTGACCGCCGTGCGCACCCGGACGATCTCCGCAGCGGTGCCGTTTCCTATTGGCTGGCCGGCGCTTGGCCAGGCGCTTTTTGCCCGTGCTGCGATCACGTCCCCGTGGCCAAGCAGCACCTCCACGGTGGTTGCGGCGACGTCGCGCCTGGCCAAGCGGCCCGACTCGACGGCGTCCAGTAACTGCGCGCTCCAGTTCGACCGGCTGGCGAGAAACGAGATGGCGGTGGATCGCGCCGCAGCGGGAAGGTTTGGCAGCCGCCCGGCCACCGCTTGGCCAAGCGGTGGGTCGTCTATCCGTTGGAGAACCAGCAGCGCGGCGGTCACGACCCCGGCGTCCGGATCCGATTGAACAAGGCCAAGCAGCGTGGCTTTCAATCGACCGAGGTCGACGTCACCGGCAGCCTGGATTAACTCGATGCGTTCCTTTGCCGGTTTGCTTCCGTCGGCGATTACGCCAAGCGCTTGGCCAAGCGCGGACTCGTCGCCCAAGCGGACTCGGAGGGCCAACGGCGGGTTGTCGAGTTGTCGAAGCTGCTTGGCCAATGCGTCTGGCAGGAGTGGAAGCGCCTGACCCTCGATGGCTTTGCTGAACCCGGCCATCAATTTGTCGCGGTGGGCTTTTGTCGGGGCGGCGGCGAGCAGGCGGGCGCAACCGGCAAGGTCGTCCTGCCGACCGCGGGCGGCGAGCCGGCGCATGAGGCGCTCGAGGATGTGCTGTTCCACCATCGGCTGGCGGTAAAAATTCTTATCGTCAAACAGCGCGAGCACCGCAGCGCGATCATTCTCAGAATGGCGTTCCAGCACCCACCAGCATTGCAACGGGATGAATGGATCGGCGAGGTCATCGGTGCGTTGCAGTAGCTCCGCCGCCAGCGGCAGCGCCTGATCGCGCGGCAGGCCGAATGCGGTGCCGGCGATTTGCGAGCGCACTTCCGGGTGGCCCTCGTGCCGGGCCAGTTGGCGTACGGCTTCAAAAAAACCGGCGGACAGTTCCCGGCGATCGCCCTGCAGCCGGACGACCCAGGCGCGGACGTGCGGGTTTGGGTGTGCGAGCAGTTCAGTGGCGTATGCGGCATCAAGTCCGTCGGACTGATGCAGCGCCCAAAGGCCGTGCAGTGCCGCTTGCCCGTGCTCGGTTTCAATTTGTTTTCGCAGCGGGACGTGAGCCGTCGCATCGGCGCGTTGGCCAAGCAGTCGGACTGCGGTTTGTCGATGCCATTTGTTCGGGTGGTCGAGAAGCTGCCGGAGTTGGGCGTCTGTTTTCTTGTCGAGGCGTGTGTCGGTGTCGCGTTGTTTGCCTCTCGCGCTGAGCCGGTAGATGCGGCCGGAGGTGGGG
>JAPPPH010000508.1 GCA_028817635.1 Verrucomicrobiales bacterium
CTCTTTTCTCCTACCGCTGTCTCGCCGGGTTCGCATCATTCCTGACAACTTCAAGGGTTCACTTGCCGCGACGGAGGCGGCTGAGGCGATCGCTTCTGGGTGGGCGGCTGCTTGGCCGGAAGATTCGATTGATCGGATTCCCATGAGCGATGGAGGCGATGGATTCGGAGAGGTGATGGCGGGTTCGCTTGGCTTTACCAAACGTCTTTTTCGGGGAACGGATGCCGCCGGGCGTGTTCGCGAGATTCCTTGTTGGCTGGACTCGAATAACAGCCAATTGGTGGTGGAAGCAGCGCAATCGAACGGTTTGGCGCTTCTGCCACCGGGTCGGTTTCATCCGTTCGAACTGGATACGTTTGGGGTTGGCGATCTGCTGATGAAACTTGGCCAAGCGGGGGCGGAGCACTGTCTTGTCGGGGTCGGCGGGAGCGCAACTAACGATGCCGGCTTTGGCATGGCGCGGGCGCTTGGCTGGAGGTTTCTCGATGGAGCCGGTGACGAGATCGGGAGTTGGACCGGGTTGGACGAACTGGATGCCATCACCCGGCCGGAGCCAAGCGCTTGGCCAAGCGTTACTGTTGCGATGGATGTGACGAATCCGTTGCTTGGAGTGGACGGGGCAACTCGCGTATACGGCCCACAAAAAGGGATGAGGGAGGAGGATTTTGCCAAGGCGGATGCGTGTTTCAATCGCTTGGCCATGATCACTGCGGAGACGATCGGGACGGATTTTGCGATCACACCCGGCGCGGGCGCCGCAGGGGGACTGGGTTTCGGGTTGATGGCGTTTGCCGGGGCGACTTTCCGATCCGGATTTGAGGTGTTCGCGGAATCGACAAGACTGGAATCCCGGATTGTAGGAGCCGAGTTGGTGATCACCGCGGAGGGGTCGATCGACGCGCAGACGCTCATGGGTAAAGGCACCGGGCAAGTGGCACAGCTTTGTCAACAATTGGCCAAGCCGCGTGGGGCGCGGGCAGGGCTGATTGAGCTTGGCCAAGCGGAGGGGGGAAATGCGGTCAGCCCGTTTTATCGATTGGCCTCCGTGGTGCCGGACTTGGCTACTGAGCAGGAATCGATGGCGGACGCGGCCGGGTGTCTCGAGCGCCTGGCCAAGCGTCTGGCTATTGACCTGCCTCCTTCGTAGGGCGCACGAGAAAAGCGGAGATGGTGCCGGCGCCCTTGGGCAATTTGCGTGTGCCGGCGTAGTCGCAGCTGAATCCCTTGGCCATGGTGGTCATGGCCAGAGCGGCGAAGGCGTCACTGGCGAAGATTTGCCCTTCGTCGGTGATCGGCTCGATACGGGCAGCCCGGTTGACGTGTGCCCCGTAGTAGGAATCCTTTCCGATCAGGGCATCGTAGCTGCGATAAACCGGGCCGGCGTGGAGGCCTATCCGAATATTTACCTTCCCGGTCAGCCCGACCTTGGTCCAGTCGATGTCGCGAATAAGATTCTGGACGACGAGCGAGATCCGGCCGGCATGTTCGACGGACTCAAAGACGGCGCAGATGGCATCGCCCCATGTGTTAATGTACACAGGCCGCGCTGAGGAGTCCTTGATGGATTCAGCCACGCGCCCGAAGAATTCTCGGACGAACACCGGGATGAAGTGCTCTGGCCAACTGGAAAAACCCACCACGTCAGCAAACAGCATGGCACGGATTTCCTGGGGACTGTGAGTGACCACGGCGCGGTATTTTTCCGGCGGCAACGGCTGGGGTGGGGGGAGGACGAGTCCGTTGGCCAGTTGGTCATCAAGAATGTTGTTGATGGGAATGATATCGACCTCGCGTTCACCGTGATTGCTCCAATTGTGGAAAACCGACTCGGTGCCACCACCGCCGTCGCCTTGTTTATGATCCCAAAGCAGCATCGGCGCGATGTCCATGCCGAGGAATTTACTCTTCAGCACAGCGAGGCCGGTGATGACCTGATTGCAGTAATCGTATCCGGCCTGGTCGTTCGGGTCGCCCTGTTCGCTGAGCACCCGGACGGTGGCGGCCTGATTCAACACGTTGTCAAAACGAAGTTCGGCGTTGGGAACAAGCGGATTCCGGACGCTGTATTTTTTAAACGTCTCAATGGAAAACGGGATAATGATGTGCACCTCGCCGCCCTTTTTCAGCAGTGATTCGGCGTACAAGAGATCACCGCCGTTGGCGAGCGAACAGTAACCCACCTGAATGTCGTGGCGTTGGATGGCTTGCTCGATGGCCTCGCGGACTTCGTCCTCGATCGCAGCGGGGAAACGGGGAATTTCACGATGCGGTTGATCGAACATATGCCCGGAAAACAGCCCGATTTTTGGCAGAGCAAAGCAGTCATCCAACTGACGTTTGTCTTCGCCGAGGTGCTGCAACAGGAAACGCGCCTGACTGCGGGTGCGGCTGACTTCCGCTGCACCGGGGTGATGTTCAGTGGTGGCCTTGCGGTAGTATTTGCTGGCGGTGTCGAGGTCTCCCACGACGAGGGCCGCCTCAGCGGCCGTGGCCTCGAGCCAGTAAAATTCGCCTGAGTCTGGCGGTGCCTTGGCGAGACTCTCTTCGCAGATGGCACTCACCTCTCGGGCGATGGTCTCCGCTTTTTCCGTTTCTCCGGCGACCAACGCCATCGAGGCGGCATTGATGCCGGTGTAGTATCCGCCGGACGACTCGTAACCTTCGAGGTAAAACCCGAGGCTCTGGAGCAGATGATAGTCAGCCTCCTCCTCGGTGGAGGAGAGCATCCAGAGATCCTTGTGCGTACGGGCCAGAATGCCCATCGTTTCCTCGTCGTCGAGGCCCTGCTTTCGGAGTGCCTCAAGTATATCGTTAGCTCCGCTGGTGGTGCCTGTTCGGGCAAGGGAAAGAGCCTTGAGTTGGAGTAGGCGAACTTCGTCCGGGAAATAGGCTAAGCCTTCGTTGGCTATGTCATATGCCAGAAAGGATTCACCCAGTTTGAGAGCAGCATCGACCGCACGACGGTAAATGTCGCTGTTTTGAGCCCAGACAACCGGGGAGTGCGCTTCCCATGTAGCCCTGAGTGAAGCGAGGCTTCCCCCGTTTTGCTTCACCTTGGCCAAGGCCTCAGACGCTTGCACTTCAATGGTTTCCGATTGTGATTTTTCTTCGGGCAACGGTCTTGAGAAACTTTGCCCGAATCGGTCTCATTTGGGCAAATCAATTTCCAATGAGATGCCATTGGCCAAGCGCTTGGCCAAGCGGGGTCAATTGCAAAAGCGCGCGCATTATAAACCCTTGTGCAACTCTTGCTATTCATAAGTTGTGCTAATGAACAGTATTAGAAATTAAAATGTTGCTCCCCTTTTGGTGCTGTGGAAAAATGTCCGGCCTTTTTTACG
>JAPPPH010000450.1:0-1032 GCA_028817635.1 Verrucomicrobiales bacterium
GGTATTGTCATCGCGGGGTAGGGCGTTTCTGCCACGGAGGTGTCACCATCTTTTCGCTCGCGGAAAAAGGCTTCGTGGATTTTGACCAGCGTGTAGCCGAAGGTCATCAGGATACCGAAGCCGGCCCCGACCAATATCCAGCCGGAGAGTGATGATTTCCAAATGCCAATCAGAACATAAAGTTCGGAAATGAACCCGCTGAAACCTGGCAGGCCCATTGAGGCCAGGCCGGCGGCGATGAACAACCAGGCGATACCCGGCATGCGATCGATCAAGCGGTGCAACTCATCGAGCATTCGGGTCTTGGTGCGCGTGTAGATCACCGTGCCGACCATTGCGAAAAGCAGGGCGCCGATCACGCCGTGGGAGAACATCTGAAGCACGGCCCCGGTCGTTCCAACCAGGTCGAGCGTAGCCAAGCCAAGCAGCACAAAACCCATGTGACTGACACTGGAGTAGCCGATCACGAACTTAAAATCGTCCTGCTTGAGTGCCACGAACGCGCCGTAGACAATGTTGATGATGGCAAAAATCGCGACGCAAGTAGCCCATTCCTGAGCCCCCTCCGGCAGTAATCCAATCGCGACGCGCAGGCAGCCGTAGGCACCCAGCTTCATCACCACACCGGCCAGCAACATGGAGGTCGCCGTCGGTGCGGCAACGTGACCGGTGGGAGCCCAAGTGTGGAAAGGCCACATGCCGGCCAAAATTGCAAACCCAAGGAATAGCAGAGGGAAAATCCAAGTCTGCGCTTCGAGGGCAACATTTCCTTTCATCAGGGCAAGCAGGCTAAACGACTTAACTGCTTCACCGGTTTCGGCGTCCTTGGTCAGGAAAAACAGGGCGATCATTCCCAGCAAAACCAGCGCGCTGCCGCCAAAGGAGTACAGCACCAGCTTCATCGCGGCGAACTGCCGCCGAACCCCACCCCAGATTGCGATGAGGAAATATTTGGGAACCACTGCGATCTCATAAAAAACAAACAGCAGGAACAAGTCGAGCGACAGGAACACGCCGTACACTCCTCCGACC
>JAPPPH010000450.1:1042-3340 GCA_028817635.1 Verrucomicrobiales bacterium
TCCAACTGAACAGCACGCCGCAAATGGCGACCAATCCGGTGACGAGCAACAGCGGCAGGCTGATCCCATCGTAACCGGTGATGAAGGAGATGCCTAAAGTGGGAATCCAATCAAACTCGATTTTGTCAGCGATCTCGCCACTGGAGAGATTGAGATAACAAACCATCGACACGGCAAATCCAGCCAATGCCGTGGCCAGTGCCACCCAACGAATCCGTTGATGGGCGCTCGCCGGCATGAGCCCGCAAATCAGCGCGCCTATGAAACTCAATATGACGGTGAGCAGTGCGGTCATGTCAGGGCATCGTTTGGCTGAACGCCAGCCAGGTCTTGGGGTAAATGCCGGCCCAGAAAACGAGGATCAGGATTGGGGTCAAAATCAGGATTTCGTTCCGGGTCAGGTCCGGCATAGATTGATGTTGTTCATTGACCGGGCCGGTGAACACGCGCTGCAGCATGGTCAGCAAAAATACAGCCGTGGCCAACAGGCCAAGCGTGGCCACCGCGGTCACCTTCGGGGCAACAGCAAAGCTGCCGCTGAAAATTAGAAACTCCGCCGCGAATCCGGCGAGGAAAGGTAGGCCAAGCGAACAAAATGTCAGAATGTAGAACATCGCGGCAAACCGGGGCGTGACCGAGCAGAGTCCGCCGAAGCCGTCACGGTCGCGATGCCCGGCCCGTTGCTCCAGCAAGCCGACGAGGTAAAACAATCCGGCAGCGGAGAGGCCATGGGCGAACATCTGCAGGATGACACCTTGCCTTGCCAATTCGTGGGCATCTTCGAGTTTGAGACCGGTGGTGGCCACGCCAAGCGCTCCGATGCCCAGAACGCAGTAGGCCACGTGATTGAGCGACGAAAACGCCAGCAGCTTCTTTAGGTCTGTTTGTCTCAACGCGAGGAAGGCTCCCCAAAGAATCGTCAGTAACGCGAAGCTAAGCAGCATGTCGGCGTGTTGTGAGAGTTGGTTGGGGAAAATCGGGACGATCAACCGGAGGAAACCGTACACGCCCATCTTGGACATCACGCCGGTCAGCAGGATGACCACCGGGGTGGGAGCGGCGGCATAGACCGGAGCCTGCCAAATGTGCAGCGGAGCCAGCGGTACCTTCACCCAAAGGCCGGCGAGGACCGCGACGAAGATCAGAGAGCTCAACTCGACATTTTTCTCCTCAATCACACTGGGTAATTCGACGAAGTTGAACGAATCGGTTGCCTGATAAAGGAATAGAAAACCAAGCAGCATCGCCACGCTTCCAAGCACTGTGAAGAGGACAAAGTTGATGGCTGCCTTATGACGATCCTCGTTTTTTCCGAAGAGCTTGATCAGGAAAAACGCCGGCACAAGCGCGAGTTCCCAGTAGATAAACCAGTGGAAAAAGTTCAGGGCGGTGAACGTGCCAAACAGCCCGGTGAACTGCAGGCTCAACAGGGCGAAGTATGTCTTGGGTCGATCACTGTGTCCCCACGAAATCCAAACCACAATCGGCGCGAGTAGCGCGGCGAGGAACAATACGAGCGCGTTCGTGCCATCGAGGCCGACGTGGTAGTCAATGCCAAGGTCTTCGATCCATGAGACTTTTACCTCCGTCAGTTTTCCGTCGAACTGCAAAAGGAGCCAAGCGGTTAGCGCGAATGACACCAGAGCCCCGGCCATCGCCACAACACGCGCACGCTGCGCGGGCATCGCGAGGATCAGGATGGCGGCCACCAGCGGGGCCAATGTCAGTGCGGTGATCATTTGGCCCAAAGTACCAGTGCCGTGAGCAGGACCGCGCCCAGCGCGATCAACCGGAGGTAACCGGGGAGAAATCCGTTTTGCGGCCGGGTGACGGTTCGACCTGCGCAGCGGAGGCGTGCGCACATTCCGTCGAAGGCCAGCGAGTCGATCAACTTGCGGTCGCCCCCGATGGCAAAACCGGTGCCGATTCGGGAAGCGACTTCCACGGCAAGGTCGCGGATGAATAACAACAGCGCGTTGAGTTGCTCACTGATGATAGTGAACAGCGTCCAAAGCCGGCCAACGGTGGCCTCGTAAATCTCATCAAACCAAAACTTGCGCTCGAAGGGCTTAAGCGCCAGCGGGTCCGCCGCTTGGCCAAGCGCGCGTCCGCGATAAATCAGGAAGCCAAGCGCGATGCCGCCAAGCGCAACGGCGATGCTGATGGCGATGACTGTCCCAGGGTGAGGAGTGACGGGTTTACCTGGAAACAACTCCAGTATGGAGCCCCTGGCCAAGGCGCCGAGGCCAAGCGCAAACACAGACAGGATCAACAGCGGCACCGTCATGATCTTCGGAC
>JAPPPH010000385.1 GCA_028817635.1 Verrucomicrobiales bacterium
CCATACTGACATTACCATAGTCCGGATCGAGATAATCGCCCTGGATGTCGATCGGAAACCCACCTACCTCGAGAATGATGTCGTGCAGTTTGAGTGATGATTTTTTACCTGGCTTGATGACCAGGACTCCGCGAGGTGCACCATCCAACTTGAAGTAGTCGGTCACAGCCGGATTGGAGGCGGGTTGCCAGATGAAATCGAAATAACCCAGCCCCTTGTATTTTTCCGCTTTCCGCAACTTGATTACATCGGTGATGAACGGTGCTGGAATAACAGAACAGGTGCTCCCGCTTTTACTGGCGACAAGTCCAACAACCAGGTTTCTCGCAACCATGAGTTCGGCTTGGCCCGCTCCCTCGATTTCGGAACTGGCTTTCAGTTCTATGCGCGGCGCTTGGTTAAAGTTCGCGTCGGCCACGGTAAAGCGACTGAACTCGGCAGCGCGTTTCTCGATGTTGCCGCCGCGCCAACGAATGACTTGAAGGTCCTCTTTCAGACCCTTGGCTTCGGCGAATGTTACCGGGCTTAAGCCTGCCCAAAATTCGTCGTCCTCGACGCCGATGATGGCGAGGTTCGCCTGATAATCGATCCAGCGTACTTCACCGTTGGTCCATTTACCGCGTCCCCCTTTTTGAATGCGAACCAGCGTGTGGTTGGCCAGACCGGAGGCAGTCGTGAGCAGTTCCTTGCCGTCGATCACGGCACCAAACTTGGATACTGACTGGGCACGTTTGTCCCACGGAATTCGGAAATTAAAGTTGTTACGGGTGATGTCGAGCAGGACGATGCTGTTCTGCCAATCGGCCTTGGTTTCCTCCGCTTGGCCAAGCGCTTGGCTTGCGGCAAACAGAGATGTGACGAGGAGTAGTTTTGGAAATTTCATAGTCTGCGATCAGTGGGGATGCCGTAGGTGTTCAGGATGTCATTGTGCGCTTGGTTTGCTTTTTCCTTGTCTAGCGACTCGATGCTGCCTGAAGCGAATTTGATCAGGTGTTGCGGTTTGTCGTTTGAGTCAAATGCCTCGATCAGGTCGGCAAGGGATTCAATTCGTTTACCGTTGATCTCATCCACCAGCTCCCGACTGGCCAGGCGGATATCGGCGTTGGCCGGATGAGCGAGAGTGGCGGCGAGGACGACCGGTTCTCGCCGCAACTTTTCCGGATTTTCGTTTCGCATATAGTACAGCTCGTAAATCATTTCGAGATTGGCAACATTTCGCCAATTTCGGCCGAAGGTTTTGACGTAATCCAGTGTCAACGGCGTAAAAACCAAGCCGGCGTACACGAAATAGCGGGGCGGGTTGTCGTACAGGTTGCCGATGTTTTCCTCTTCCTTTCGGACTTTCATTGGCACGGCAACTTCGATTTCTTTCCTATCGCGCCAAATTTTAAGTTTCAGTTTCTCGCCATCCTGCGGTTCCTGAAATGCGGCTGTGCAATAAACCCGGTTACCATGTAGCAGGATGGAGCCGTCGCTACCAACACGATGCCCACCGACCTCGAGGATGACATCGTCTTTCTTCAGGATGCCGTCTTTTTCCGTGTAGGCGGCGAGACTGTCGATGCGAGCACCGTCTCCGGTGGGTGGCAGGCCAAGGTACTTGCGGTAGGCCGGGTTTTGCAGCGACACGATGCGAACACCGGCCTTGGGAAAGCCATCGTATTTATCGTCCTCGATATCCTTGAGAAAATGGTCGATGACGGAGGGCGGGATGAAGAAGCCAGTCGCCTCCAACCCGGGGATACCCATGAAGGCGACCCCAACAACTTTTTCATCCTGAAAAACGGGGCCTCCGCTGTTGCCGGGGTTGATCGCGGCGTCCGTCTGGACAGAGAGAAAGGCTTTGTTGCCGATGTGAACGTAGTTCTGCATCTCAATCCGTGACACGACCCCACGGGTGTAGCTGATCTGTTCGCCACCGGCCGGATAGCCGCAAGTGACCACGGTGGATTGAACCTTCGGCAACTCGCCAAAGGTGACCGGTTGAAGGCCCTCAAAAAAGCCGGGGGTGACGACCTTGAGCACCGCGAGGTCGGCCTCGTGGGAGATGTGTTCAACCTGAGCCAGCCAGGGGCGTGGATCCTGAAATCGGCGCAGGACAATTTGTTTTGCCCAACTGACAACGTGCGCGTTCGTCATGACACGATCGCCATCGATGACGACTCCGGAGCCACTGGAGGCGGCGACGGGGTTGTTTCGCCACGGGGCATCCCAGACCGGGGTTTGGCTGTGCACCAAAACCTGAACTACGGATCGCCCCAGTTCCGCCGCTTGGCCAAGCGAGGCCAACGTTGTGAAAAGCAGGGTGGTGATTAGTAATCTCACGCGCACACGTTCAATCGCAATCCTCTGGGGGTCAAGGGCAAAGAAAAACGCCCGGTCGAAACCGGGCGTTTGAAATGTTTATTTTCGCTTGGCCAAGCGCTTGGTTTAACCGAGCGCTGCCTGCGCAGCAGCCAGACGAGCCACCGGCACGCGGAACGGTGAACAGCTCACGTAGTTCAAGCCGAGGCTATGGCAGAACTTGACGCTGCTTGGCTCACCACCGTGCTCACCGCAGATGCCGAGCTTGATGTTCTTGCGGGTACTGCGCCCCTTGGACACCGCGATCTCCATCAACTGGCCCACGCCGGTCTGGTCAACCACAGCGAACGGGTTGTTGATGACGATTTCCTCCTCCTGATAGTTCGGGAGGAAGGAGCCGGAGTCGTCGCGGCTCATGCCCAGCGCGGTCTGCGTCAGGTCGTTTGTGCCGAAACTGAAGAACTGGGCTGTCTCCGCAATCTCGTCGGCGGTCAGGGCGCCACGCGGAACCTCAATCATCGTGCCAACGAGGTAGTTGAGCTTCACGCCTTTTTCCTTGGAAACCTCTTTGGCCACGCGGTGGACGATCTCGGCCTGCAGTTCGAGTTCCTTCCGGAAACCGACGAGCGGAACCATGATTTCCGGGTTCACCTTGATCTTCTTTTTCTGGACGTTGGCCGCAGCTTCAAAGATGGCGCGCACCTGCATTTCAGCAATCTCAGGGTAGGAGATGGCCAAACGACAACCGCGGTGACCGAGCATCGGGTTGAACTCGTGCAGTTCGTCGACGCGCTTCTTGATCTGTGCCGGTTTCACTTTGAGCTTCTTGGCGAGGTCGGCGATCTGCTTGCTGTCGTGCGGCAGGAACTCGTGCAGCGGCGGATCCAGAAGGCGAATGGTGCCCGGGAGGCCGTTCAACGACTTGAAGATCGCCTCGAAATCCTTGCGCTGGTAGGGCAGCAATTTCTTCAATGCCTTGCGACGATCGCCTTCGTTGTCAGCGAGAATCATCTGGCGGACGGCGTCGATGCGGTCGCCCTCGAAGAACATGTGCTCAGTCCGACACAGGCCGATACCGCTGGCACCAAACGCCACGGCATTCTTTACCTGACCGGGTGTATCGGCGTTGGTGCGAACCTGCATCTTGGTGGCTTTCGCACACCAATCCATAATCTGAGTGAAGTTTTTGTAGGTGCGACTGCGCTTGGCGGAAGCCTTGTTTTCAAGGAGACCTTGGATGACCTCCGACGGGGCAGTGGTTACTTCGCCCGCAAAAATCTCACCAGAAGTGCCGTCGATAGAGAGGTAATCACCTTCCTTAAAGTTCAACGAGCCGATTTTCATCGTCCGCTTGGCGTAGTTGATCTGTACGTCGGCTGCGCCGCAGACACAGATCTTACCCATTTGACGAGCGACCAAAGCCGCGTGAGAGCTGACCCCACCGCGGGCTGTCAGGATGCCGTTCGCAGCGATCATGCCGCGCAGATCTTCTGGAGAAGTCTCGAGACGAACGAGCAACACCTCCTCGCCCTTGGCCTTGGCAGCCTCGGCACGGTCGGCATTAAAGTACACTTTACCCGTGGCAGCACCCGGGCCAGCCGGAAGTCCCTTGGCGATGGCCTTGACCTTCTTCACCGTAGCCTGATCAAAGACCGGTGCTAGTAGTTGATCGAGATCGTCAGCGGGGATTCGCTTTACGGCATCTTTCCAGGTGATCAACTTTTCCTTCACCATTTCGCAGGCAATGCGCACGGCGGCGAGGCCGGTACGTTTACCGTTACGGGTCTGAAGCATGTAAACCTTCTTTTCCTCGATGGTGAACTCAAAGTCCTGCACGTCGCGGAAGTGCTTCTCCAGCACCTTGCAGATGCGGAGTAGTTCCTTGTGGGCGCTCGGCAAAACCTTTTTCAGTTTCACAACCGGGTCGGGCGTGCGGACACCGGCCACAACGTCTTCGCCCTGAGCGTTCATCATGAACTCACCCCAAAACTCGTTTTCGCCGGTGGCCGGATCGCGGGTGAATGCCACGCCGGAACCGGAGTCTTCGCCGGTGTTGCCGAACACCATCGACTGCACGTTTACGGCCGTGCCCCACTCGGCGGGGATGTTATATTTGCGACGGTAAACAATTGCGCGATCGTTCATCCATGAACTGAACACGGCGCCGACCGCGCCGCGGAGTTGATCCCACGGGTTGTTCGGAAACGCCTTGCCGGTGCGGCTCTTGACGAGTTTCTTGAACTCACCAACCAAGACCTTGAGATTGTCAGCGGAGAGGTCGGTATCCTCGGCGTGCGCATTGCCTAGCAGCTTCTTTTTCACCTTCTCGATCACTAACTCAAAGGGCTCTTCGTCCTCGGACGGAAGCTTTTGTACACCCATGACCACGTCGCCGTACATCTGTATGAAACGACGGTAGCTGTCCCAAGCGAAACGCGGGTTGCCGCTGGACTCAGCAAGGGCGTCCACCGTTTCGTCGTTGAGGCCAAGGTTTAGGATGGTGTCCATCATGCCCGGCATGGACTCGCGGGCACCGGATCGGACGGAAAGCAAAAGAGGGTTGCTCTTGTCGCCAAATTTCTTGCCGAGTTGCTTCTCCATCAGTTTTACGCCTTCCTCCATTTGCGCCTGAAGCACCTTGGGATAGGTTCGCTTGTTGGCGTAGTAGTAGGTGCAGACTTCCGTCGAAATGGTGAAGCCCGGAGGCACCGGCAAACCGATGCGGGTCATCTCGGCGAGGTTTGCACCCTTGCAGCCTAGGAGTTCCTTCATTTTGACGTCGCCGTCGGGTGTTGTGCCGAAGTGCTAGACGTACTTAGTAGCCTTCTTTGCTGCCATAAACTTTGTTTCGTTTTTTGGGAATGCCGGGGAATCCGGCAAAAGAGGGCGGAGAGTAGCAAAGGCTGCACCGGAGTCAATGCAATCTCACGCATTGTTTTATCACCGTTTTTCGCCTGGCCAAGCGCTTGGCCAAGCGAAACTGGAAACACCCCATCCCGTCATGATAGCCTTCTCCGCCGTGAGTTCGGAAGTGGAAGAAACTCAAAGCAAACCGCTGAAACTGGTTAACTGTTTCAAGTGTGGTGCCAATATCTTTATCCCGGGGGAATTGCAACCGCTGGAGACGACCGGCTGCACCAAGTGCGACGCGGAACTGATGATGCCGATGATGCTCGAGCACTTCGAGTTGAAGGCCAAAATCGCTGCGGGCGGGATGGGTACAGTTTACAAAGCATCCGATACCGTGCTGGAACGGGATGTCGCCATCAAGTTGATGCAGCCGGAATTGGCCGATGACGAAGAGGGGTTGGAATCCTTTTACGCCGAGGCGCGGGCAGTAGCGCAACTAAACCACACGAACATCATCAATCTTTACCAATTCGGAACGTACAACGAACAGCTTTACCTTGTGATGGAACTGGCCAGCGCCGGGAGTCTGGACCGTCTGATCGATGAACATCGCACCGTCTCTGAGTTGTTGGTCTTGGATGTCGGGATCAAAATCGCCTCGGCACTGGATACGGCGTTGAAACACGACCTGCTGCACCGCGACATCAAGCCCGGGAATATTTTGTTTAATGCAGACGGTGAACCCAAATTGGTCGACTTCGGGCTGGCCTGCAAATCGGAAGCCGGGGTGGATTATTCCGAGCAAATTTGGGGAACACCTTACTATATTGCACCGGAGAAGTTACGCCGTGAACCGGAAACATTCCTTGCTGACATGTACAGCCTCGCCGGCACGCTTTACCATTCCCTGACAGGGCATACCCCCTTTGAGGCGCCACAGATTGACGACGTTGTACTGGCGCATCTCAACACCCCTTTGACTCCACCGAACAGGGTCGTTTCTTCGATCAGCGAGTCAACCAGCGAGGTGATCACCCGGGCGATGGACAAGGCCCCGCAAAACCGCTACCAATCCTACGATGAATTCATCATGGCATTGACTGCGGCCAGAAGCCAGTTGCTGCGAAGCCAAATCACTCAGGCGACCACCGCTCGCCGGGCGCGCCCGGCACCGCCTCCCGAAGAGGCCTCGCCGAAAAAGGGATGGTTCCGGCGCAAGGGCTGAGATGCCGTTGACTCGACGAGGGAACCAAGCGCTTGGCCAAGCGGTCTGTCTTGTACTTGGCCTGCTTTCTGTCTTTAATCCGCCTTTTCGATGACGTCTGCCCCAAGCCAAAGTGCTGAGGATTATTTGGAACGCATTCTGGAGTTGATTCAGGATACGGGTCAGGCTCGGGTTGTGGACATTGCCAATTCGCTGAACATTCGCCAGGCCTCGGTGACCAACATGGTTAAAAAGCTCTGCGAGCTTGGCTTCGTTGATCACGAGAAGTACAAGCGCGGCTTGGTTTTGACCGAGACTGGGTGGGAAGTTGCCCAGAGGATTCAGCGGCGCCACGAGACGCTCTCCCGTTTCTTTTCGCTGCTGGAACTTGATGACGATATCCAACGAAAGGACATCGAAGGGATCGAGCACCATCTCAGCCGTGAGACGGTGCGGGCGCTTGAAGATCTGGCAACTTTTTTTGAAAGTCGCCCGGAACTGTTAAAGGAGTTTTTAAATGGCCGCACCCCGGCCGAATAAATCAGACATACTTGATGAGTGATTCATCCATGAAAGCCGTGGCCGTGGTTCCTTCGAAAAAGGAACTGCGCCTAGTCGATCATCCCATGCCGCAACTTAGCGGCCCCGACCAAATCAAAGTGCAAACGTTGGACGTTGGCATTTGTGGGACCGACCGTGAAATATGCACCTTTGTTTACGGGTCGCCGCCCGAGGGGGATGACTATCTCGTTTTGGGCCACGAATCGCTTGGCCGGGTGGTTGAGGTAGGCGAGAACGTGACGCGAGTAAAGGTCGGCGATCTCGTCGTGCCATCCGTCCGTCGCCCCTGCAGCGACCCCAATTGCAATCCCTGCCGCAACGACAAACAGGACTACTGCATTAACGGTCAGTTCACCGAACGCGGCATCAAGGAGGTGCATGGGTTCATGACTGAATACTACGTGGATGACGAAAAATATTTCACCCATGTGCCGGAGGATTTGCGTGACTTGGCCGTCATGGCGGAGCCGTTGACCATCGCGGAGAAGGGACTCGCCCAAGCGTACGCCGTCCAAAAACGACTGCCGTGGGCCTGCACCGAACCGGGCAAGCCGAGGGGGCACGGGCTACGAGCGGTCGTTCTTGGTGCGGGGCCGATCGGCATTCTCGGCGCGATGAAGTGTGTTATTGAGGGGTTTGACACGTACGTTTATTCACGGAGCAAGGCGCCCAATCCGAAGGCCGAATTGGTGGAACAAATCGGGGCGAAGTACTTTTCAAAGTACGACATGTCACCTCAGGAGTTGGCCGAAGAGGTGGGCAACATCGATCTCGTCTACGAAGCCGTTGGCGGTTCCGAGGTGGCGTTCGACGTTTTGCAGGTGCTCGGTACGAACGGCATTTTTGTATTCACCGGCATCCCGGCACCGGAGACACGGCTCGAGATTGATTCGGACATCCTGATGCGCCGCATCGTGCTGGAGAACCTCGCAATCGTTGGGACTGTAAACGCCGACCGCCAGGCATTCGAGGATGCCATCGCCGATCTGGCTGAATTCAAGAGGCGTTGGCCGGAAACAATCGAGGGAGTGATCTCTGGCCGCTTTTCTGTGGACGACCATGAGGAACTCCTCGTCGGCAAAAGTCAGGGCATCAAAAACGTGATCTCGTTCAGCTAGTCGTCATCCCGCTTGGCCAAGCGGAGCATGTCAATCAGCGTGTCCCCATGCTTGAGGGTCTTCAACAGTTCCCACGGCGCAACGTATTCCAATGTGTCACGCTTGGTGTGCCCAAGCACAAGCCGGCCTCCGTCCGTCAACAGTGCGGGTAAATTCTCGTCATCAAGCATTTGCTGCGCGAACGACTCAGAACGCTTGTTGATGTTCTTTTCGCCGTAGGGCGGATCAGCAAAAATCAGGTCAAACCGCTCATCGCTGCCACGCAGTTGGCCAAGAGCAGCAAAAGCGTCCTCCACCCTGAATCGCGCTTGGCCAAGCGCGGCGTCGAGTGACTTGTGGTTTTGCTGCATCACGCGAGCGTGTTTGGAGGATAACTCGACAAAAACGGCAGACCGCGCGCCACGGCTCAGCGCCTCCAGCCCAAGCGCGCCGGTTCCGGCGAATACCTCGAGGATGTGCGTGTTTTCGACAGCGGGCCCGAGACTGTTGAAGATGGCGAGGCGCACTTTATCGGGGGTGGGGCGGACACCCAACCCCTTGGGCACTTTCAATATCGCTCCCGCCGCTTTGCCGCCGATTATCCGCATCCGAAGGCCGTGAGTGTTGCGCTTGGCCAAGCGGGTTGCAACTCAGCACACGGTTTTAACCCAAAATTGTTGGTTTTTGCGTTTGACCGCGCTTGGCCAAGGGGAGTAGGTTGCCCGTCCTTTTTTCGGGACTATGCTCGATTTTCAAAAAATCCGGAATAAACAGAAGTGGTTATTTGGCCTGATAGCCATTCCGGTCATCTTTGGTTTTGTTATCCTTTTCACCCCTGACGCCGAGAACTGGCTCTTTGGCCGAGGCGACTCGGGAATGGAGGAGGGGGCATACGGTCAAGTGGACGGCGTTCCGGTGACTCGCGAGCAATGGTTGAATGCCCGCGAATTGGCCGGCCAGACGTACGCCCGCTTTGGCGATAGCTACGTTGAGGATAAAATCCCCGATGTCCTCGTCGAGATGAAGTTGCTTGAGAAGTACTCCATCAACGTCAGCCAGGCGGATGTGATCAACATGTTGAATGATCAAATCGCTGCCGCTGGTGAGATGGGGAAGCAGATGCACACAAATTTCAGCAATCTCAAGCGCCGGGACTCGGAGACGTTTATACGGCGGCAACAGCATTTCATGGGTGTGGGCCAGTTGCGCCGCTTGGCCGGGGTTGGCAGTGGTCTGATCTCGGAAAAAGAGGCAGCGATTCAGTACCGCAAGGACAACGAACAGTATGAGGCGGAGGCGATTTTCATTTCTCACACCAACTACCTGCCATTGGTTCAAATTGATGATGCAAAGCTACAGGCATACTACACCAATTCAATCTCCAAGTATCGCCTTAGCGAATCTCGCCAACTCTCATACGTAACATTCCCGCCAACCAACTACCTCGATCAGGCTGCCGTCAAATACTACGCCCTTTCTCCTGAAGAGAAAAAAGCGCTGCTGCAAAGCTGCTGGCCAACGGACACCGCCATTACAAACCAAGTTGAAGCCACCATCGCTGATTTGGCGAAACATGTTGCCACGGTTCAAACCAACGAGTTCGAGGGGATGGCCCCCGAGGCCGTACAGGCACAGGTGCAAGAGAAGCTACTCACGACAGGTGTCGGGCTGAAAGCCGGTTTGGCCGTGGTAGAGGCCTACAACGCGGGTGAGGATTTCCAACATGCGCTTCGACAAACCTACGATGCGAAGCCGGGGCTGGACACACTAGATCAAGTTGCCTTGTTGCAGAACCTCGAAGTCCGGACCACACCACCGATGCGACGCGACCTTCCGTTTGTGCCGGGTTTGCAGCGGATGACGCCCGCACAGGTGTTTGCCTTGAGTGTTACCAATGCGCTGGTCTCCGGCGCCTCGAGCCTTAGTAGCGCCGGCAATGCGGATCCATATTTTGTTGCATCCCTGAAGAAAATCACGCCTGCGCGGGATCGCTCTTTCGCCGAAGCAAAGCCCCTCGTTACGGAGGACTACAAAAAAGCCGAGAGCATCAAATTGCTTGAAGAAGCCGGGGAAAAACTGAAGCAGGCCTTAAAGGATGAAAAATCGCTTGCCGACATCGCCAAGGAGAACAACTTTAGCGTCGTCAAACTTGGGCCGTTCGGATCTACCGGGGGCGCAATAGAGGGGCTCGACACCCCCATTCTGGCTGAGGACATCCGGGCGCAGGTCGTCAATTTGGAGGTTGGCGCAACAAGTGAATTGAACACCAGCAGCACGGACAACGATGTGACTGATCATGAAATGGCGTTCCTCGTCAAACTCAGCGCAAAACAAGCCGTCTCGCAGGAAACATACGACAAGGAATTCTCTGACCACCTGAAACAAGCCCGTTCGAGGGCTTCTTCATCTGCTTACACAGCGTGGCTGGATGCCAAGACAAAGGAGCTTTATCGCTACTCTTTGAGCGTTCAAGCGGGTGAGGGTGGAACGGTGACGGTGAACAAAAAACCGGGCGACTCCATGAATTACTTTGAGTCACTTGAGATCGTCGAGTTGGCTGCCAAGCCTGCTCCGGGATTTGTTTTCAAGGAGTGGGATGGTCTCGTGCGTCAAGGCAAGACGAATGGGACGAACTCGGTACTGGTCATCAACAACACAACGATCACCGCTGTCTTTGCCCCCGCATCTGAGGGCGCCAAATAACCCGCCAAAGGCCCAAGGGGCCAATTATTCACGTGTCTTCGCAAGGCAAAAATGTCGTTCGACTTTTCGCGCCTGATGACTCCCATTCTTGGGTGTTTCCGATTCTCCACGAGGACGCGCATTTTCTCGCGCTGGATAAAATGACGCACATGGGAGTGACCCATAGTCAACTTTTCCCGGACCGGCCAAGCCTTCTCGAATTAATCCGTCACGCCATTGATTCCAAGTCGCGTTGGGTTGAAAAGCGCGAACTCGGCTACCTTGGTTTTGCATACCGCTTGGATTTCGAAACCAGTGGGATTGCACTGTTTTGTAAAACCAACGAAGCACGCCAACAGATTGGAGACTTGCTCGGGGCCAATCAGGAGCGTCGTGAGTTTTTCTGCCTCGTTCACGGCACACCGGACGAGGATGTTTTCACGATTGATGCCAAAATTGGCTGGGTGGCCGGCGAACCGGAACTCATGAAAGCCGGCAAGCGCGGCAAGTTTGCCCAAACCAAGTTCGAAGTCATCGAGCGATTCGCCGGCATAACGCTGTTGCGTTGTTTGCCTGAGACGGACAGGAAACACCAGATCCGTGCGCACCTTCAATTCGCCGGGTTGCCACCTGTTGGGGATGCCTATTACGGAGGAAGTTTATTGATGCTTTCCCGGCTGAAGAAAAACTATCGACCGCGCCGTGACGGCTCCGAGAAACCGCTGCTCGACCGAGCGGCACTTCATTACAGCAAACTTAGCTTCAAGCATCCGTTCACCGGCGAACCGGTGGAAATTAACTGCGAAATGGCCAAGGATATGCAGGTGGCGATCAAGTATCTGCGAAAATACGCGCCGGCCAATTAACGCTTGAGATTACCGATGGCGGTCTTGAGTCGCTGCTTTTGCTTTGGGGATTTGCTGAGTTCCAACGCCTTCGCGAAGGCGCTTCTGGCCTTGTCCACTTGGCCAAGCGCGACGTAAAGCTCTCCCAATTTTTCCTGCAACACCGGACTTTTTACGGTCTCCTTCAACTGCTCAAGATGTTGCGCCGCCGCCGCCTCGGGTGCGCCACTCGCGAGCCCCTGATTCACGGCAAGCAACCTGAACCATTCGATGTCACTGCTTTTTGCACTAAGGAGATCCGCCTCCACCTGTTCGGGTTTTTTTCCGAACGGCCGGTACAGCGGATCACCCACAAACACGGTCTGCCACGACAGCGCCCTCGTGGCGGCGTAACCGGCTTCCGCAAATGTAAAGCCGTCCTGTATCAGCCGGGCGAAAAAAACAGGCTGATAGGGAGTTAACTCAAGATATGGCTCGAAGACACTGCCAAACGTTGCCGTGGCACCCTTGTTGATGAACGGCCCGATCCAACGGGAATGCGCGTGCCGGATCATGGAACCGTTGTAAGAGTGCAGGTGGTAAGCAATCGCCCCGGGAGCGAAATCGACAGTCTCCTCGGCAAACAAACCCTCGACGTTGATGCCGTACCAGCCGGCGTAAATGGCAATTCGGTCACCGGGGAAACCGACCGGCAACGTTGCCGGTTTTTCGTCAACCACTGTGGTGAACCCACTACGGCGGGTGATCTCGCCGACTTGTCTTAGTCGATCATCACCGGCCTTATAGGCTCCGGATTTGATACCGCGCAGGTCGATGTACGCACGCCCCCAAAGACCGGTCATTTCTGCCGTGATCGCGCGGTCAACCAAACTCTTGGCCAAGTCAGGCGTAGGGCCATCGAGACGCGCCACCATTAGAACGCCTCGCTCGGGGGAAATGACCTCTGCTTTGGCGGCGTTTAAAACAGGGTTTGCGATGACACCCGTGCGTTCAACCCCTTGGCCAAGCTGGGGCAGGAGTGCCAACTCGCTGTCCACAGAGGCCTCATTGCGCCTCAGCGGCGAAGGCGTGCTAGCAGGGGCTTGGATGGTGGCATCTTTGTTCACGCGAATCGGAACGCCCCAGCAAAGCAGCAGGTAGCGTATCGTGCCTTTGCGTCCTTCGAGCAACTTGCGCTTGGCCAAGGTTTCAACCAGGGGTTGCTCCAGCGTGTTGCTAAACTCTGTACGGGAGATTGTGTGACCATCCGATAACGGCAACCCGATGAGGTTTTTCGCGGGCACATTTCGCAGCTTGGCATAGTGATCTGCTACGGCTTTCGAGGCGGGAAGTTTACTGTTGTAAACCACCGCCACGCTTTCCCCTCGGCCAAGCACAGTTGACGGCAGAAGAAGCAGGCCCAGTGCAACTATTAGATTTATTTTCATGCGAGAGATCGTTTCAAGCCATCGTAAGCAAACAGCACCCCATCCGGAAGGTCTTTGCTGTCGCGGTCGTGATCGTAAAAATCGGTTAAATGCGACAGGAGCGATTCATCGGCGCAGATTCGTCGAGCAGCGGTCAACGCCTCATCAAGGGTCATGTGCGAGGGGTGCTCCATCGGCCGAAGCGCATCGAGCACAACCAACTGTACCCTCTCGGCTGCAAGTGTTGCTTCAGGGGAGATTTTTTTGCAGTCGTTGTAGTAGGCCAGACGTTTCTGGCCATTTTGTTCAAACAAAAAACCAAGCGATCCCATGCTCCCGTGTTCCTGCTTGAACGGGGTGATCTGAAGATCCCCCAGCGAAAAAGCCCCTTCGATAACGTGTGGTTCCGGCTTGAAATACCCCCGGATAAAGGGCGACTCGAAGGCATATCGATAGACTCGCTCCAGATCTCGCATGGTTTTTTCGTTGGCGTAAATCGGGAGTGGTTTATGGCCGTTAATCGCGCAAAATCGGCGGCAGTCGTCCAACCCCATCACATGATCCGCATGAGAGTGGGTAAACAAAACGGCATCAACGTGGCGGATGTTTTCCCGAAGAACCTGCGTCCGCAAGTCCGGGGTGGTGTCGACCAATATTCTAATCTCTTCCGTCTCAATGTAGATCGATGAGCGTGTTCGATGGTTTTTCGGATTAGCCAGAAACTCCGGTGGATACTCCGCACCGATGATTGGAACTCCCTGCGAAGTGCCCGAACCCAGTATGGTAAAATCAAATTTCACACTCTTTTGTTTTGCCTCGATAACAATCTCTTTCCACATTCACGCGCGACCGGCACATGCTGACCGATCTCCGCATCAAGAACCTCGCCCTTGTCGACGACCTGACGATCCAGTTCGGGCCGGGCTACAACGCCGTCACCGGCGAAACCGGAGCGGGCAAGTCGATCGTCATCGGTGCCCTTGGCCTCGTTCTGGGCGAGCGTGCCGACAGGACACTCCTTCGAGATGGTAGTGAACAGTGCTCGGTTGAGGCAATCATTGACGTCACTTCGTTGGGCGATGATTTCCACGCGCATCTGGAGGAGAGTGGCGTTGAACCCTGTGAGGAAGACCAACTTCTGCTCAAGCGCACCTTCAGCGGCACCGGAAGCAACCGGCAATTTGTTAACGGTTCGCCGACATCCCTGACTGTTTTGGCATCCGTAGGCGAGTGGCTGGTTGATATTCACGGGCCACACGACCACCAGTCGCTGCTCAAGTCCGTTCGCCAACTGGAGATTCTCGATGCCTACGGAGATCTCGCTCAACAACGCCGAGCATTCGCCAACAAGGTTGATGAACGCGCCTCTCTGATCGCAGAGAAAACCAGCCTGATCGTTGACGAAGACGCTTATGAGCGGGAGTTGGATCTTTTGCGTTTTCAGGTCAACGAAATCGAGGCAGCCCAGTTGCAACCGGATGAGGAGGAAGGGCTGGAGCAATCGTATCAACGCGCAACCAACTCAGCCCGCTTGGCCGAGTTGGCCGGTGAAGCCAAGCTACTGATCAACGGGGCGGAACCAAGCGCCGAGGACTTGATCAATAACGCCGGGAGGTCGCTTCAACAGATGGCGGATCTGGATGAAGGGGCAGGTGTATTGCTGGATCAACAGTCACAACTTCGCGAGCAGTTTTCGGAACTGGCAACTGCGGTTGAAGATTATGCCGAACGACTCAACCTCGACCCGGAACAACTCCGATTGATCGAGGAGCGATAAAACATCGTTCATTCGTTAAAGAGAAAATACGGCGGTTCCTTGAGGGAAGTGATTGCCTTCGGCGAGGAGGCGTCCAGGCGCTTGGCGGAATTGGAAGGCCGCGACGAGGCCTTGGCCAAGCTGAACGGTCAACTGGAACAAATCGACCATACCATCCAATCGCTTGGCCAAGCGCTGAGCGAGGCCCGTAAACAGGTCGCGCCGAAACTCGTTCAGGAAGCCGAGAGGCAATTGAACGACCTCGGATTTCTGCAATCGAGGTTCGATGTTGAAATCGTTGACCCAAGAGAACTTGGCCAAGCGGATGGCGCGTATTCCCGAACCGGGTTCGATCAGATTGAATTCCTATTTGCCCCCAACCCCGGCGAACCGTTCAAGCCACTCAAGTCAATTGCCTCTTCAGGTGAGATGGCACGTGTGATGTTGGCTCTGAAGACCGTCCTGGCCTCACAAGACAGTATCCCCATCCTCGTTTTTGACGAGGTGGATGCTAACGTCGGGGGCGAAACAGCGTCCGTCGTTGGAGAGAAAATGATGCAGATTGGAGCCAAGCGGCAGGTGCTTTGCATTACCCACTTGGCCCCGGTGGCTGCGGCCGGGACCGCACATTATCTGGTCGAAAAAGAAGAGGAAGCCGGCGTCA
>JAPPPH010000334.1:0-599 GCA_028817635.1 Verrucomicrobiales bacterium
TATGGAGCACCGGACACGAGCATCTGCTGCTGCACCTGGATATCGATATGGACCGGCGGGACCAGAATGCCGTTGCGGCGGTCCCATTCCTCGAGAAACACGAAGCTGTCGACGTTCTTGATTTCGAACGGAACGAAACCATCGTTGCCGCTGTCGACCGTATAGTCGAGAGACGCTCCGGCGCCCGGAGCGTTGTCGTTGGTCAGATAGTGTCGTGCCTTGCGGACCCTGAGACCGTGCTGTTTCGCGAGGCCCATGGCGATCGTCGCTTCCATGTGCGTCCCCCAAAACACCCGCTCGTCGTCAAGATCTACCTCCGGCAAAGTGCCGCGTTTACGATGATAGAGCGTGAAGGGGGTGGCGTATTTGCAGACCCCGAGCAGCGCCTCGGACTCGGATGCCCCAATGTGTCGTGAACGTAACTCATGCCACGTGGCGTCGTCCGGTACGGTATGAACTTGTGTCGTCATGATAGATTCTCCAATTTTTCGTTACCCGCAGGAAGAGTCCCCTCGAGAATGTGCAGAAAGGTCTCTTCCTGCCACGCCCCGGCAGCGGCCCCGGCAGCGGCCCAGGCAGCGGCCCCGGCAGCGGCCCCG
>JAPPPH010000334.1:609-3337 GCA_028817635.1 Verrucomicrobiales bacterium
GTTCATCTCCGCCCAAGGCGCGCTCAAGCAAAGCGATTACGCCTTCGATCGCCGCTCGTTGGGCCGCGTATTTCTCGCCTTGCACATGCCGCAGAACGCCGTTGTCCGGGTCGGGCAGAAGGGCAAGGCAGAATTTGCGTTCCACGTATCGCCGCCGCTCAACCGGCTCGCAAACCGGCAAGCACCACAGCGCATCGTCAAGGCCGTTGGATGAAAGAATGGTCGACAGGTTGATCGGCGTGTCCTGGCCATAGGCCGTCACGCCGCCTAGATGCTTGACCAGTTTTCGATAGCCGCTTTCGCAGGGTGAGGCGGCGCGGATCTTCGCCAGAGTGGTGGTGATCATCATGATTCTCCTTCGAAAACGCGCACCCACTCGGGCCACGCGGATAGTTCCAACAAGCTAGTCGCCCGCCCGGCTCCATCCTGGCGACTGTAATGCACCACCATGCGCCACCACTCGGGCGGGATAGACCCGCGGTGTGCCCAGGCGTAAACCGTGGACAGATTCAAGCCGATATTCCTGGCGAGGTGGGGCACTCCGATGCCACGGATAATTTCAGCGTGGCTGATCGGCGGAGCGACTGGTTTCTTGTACTGGGCCATGGCCAAACCTTTCGATCAGTCGATTACCTTGGTCAAGAGGACCAGAGCATCATTCTCGTCGACGACGTGAATGATGCCGACGCCAGACACACTCCCCCAATCGGACGCCCATAAAGGCGTGTCAGTCCTGGCAACGTAGTCACCGCCCTTGTACCCGGTGAACTCCTTGCCAAGAGCCTCGTGGCATTCCGCCAAAAGGCCCCCCGCCGTCCGAGTGAGATCTGTCGAAACCTCAAACGCGAGATCCGTGTAATAGCCCCGATAGCTGAAGAGGCAACCGGGAGCAAAGGGCCCGTGACTGAAACGCACCCTCGTCTCTGAGGGTGTATTCTCCAGCTTTGTGATCAGTTGCCCAAGCAGCAGGTGATATCCCTTGCGAGAATCGGCAAGCCCGTTGCTGAAGGCTTCGAACATTTTTTGCATGTCTTGCATTATTTTATCCCTCGATCTTTGATTCCAGAATTTCCGCGAGCCGCTCTCTTGCGGCGACCCAGGCGGCCTCCGCTACAGCGTCTCGCGCAAGCTCGCGGAAGCTCCCAGGGGGTCTCCCGTGCGTTTTTACAAATGCGGCCCATGCCGCGCCGACCGATGCCGCATCCACGATCTCGGCGAGCGCGGCATCAAGACTGCGCCGGGAGCCCGCGTCGGCGTCAGCCGCTACATAGGCCATGTGCGCAGAACTTTTGCATGCGTGGTCCCGATCACTGTACAACCAAGCATGCATCGCGTTTTTCACCGCACCGGGCCAATAAACGTTCTCCCCGATATCGGATCGCCTCAACAGATCGAGCACTACGTGTACCGTAGGCTCGGTCGCATCCGGGCACTCTTGCGAAAGGGCAGCCAAACAGAACCGTCTGAATACGATTTTCGCCCGACCTTGCGGCAGTTGACGGAGTGTAAAATTGTCGTTTTCCACGTCCCGCCTCCCTATCGCCGTAGCGCCAGCGCGCGCCCTTCGGCAATGATCCGCACGACTTCGTCTTTGATTTCCGTCGAGGTCGGGCGTCGGCCTAACTTCTTGGCCAGCGCCTCGTAGATGGTGGGTTTGCGATGCATCTTGGTCATGTCCGCCTCCGTTATTTGTGTGGCCACAATACCGCATGTACACAGGTTGTAAACCAAAAAATCGACAAGGCGTGTAGTTTTTTGTCCTTGACCGCGTAGCCACACCCGATCTATTGTTCTTGTTCCATGAGCCACACCGAATATAGGAGGCGACGGTGACCCCTGGAAATCATGACACCCTTTACGTCATCACCCGCGAGGACCGGAAAACTCTGGTGACGCGCCGGGTATACGACTGCGAAGCTCGGGCACATGAGGATGTCGAGCTGATTGAACTGGCCCCCGGTGGGGGCGAGGCAATTGTAATTCCTCTTGACCATATCATTTCAAATTAGGAGGCCCCATGGCCAACGACATGCAAACAACCCAACAACGCCGGACCAACCCTGTAGCGGCGTTTATCGACGAAATTCGGCAACCTTCATACCTCAAGACCTACGGGGAGCTTTTACCCGAGGGGGTCGCACCGGAGCGGTTCGTCCGCTCGGTCGTAACGGCGGTCACAGCGGATCCATCGCTGTTGAATTGTAATCGTAAGTCGCTGTTTTTTGCGATCCGTAAGGCCGCGCAACTCGGTCTAGATTGCTCCGGCGTCAATGGCGAGGGCTGGTTGGTCCAGGTTAATAAGAAGGGCCAGCAGGAGAAGAACGTCGAGTATTGGATCGGATACCGCGGCCATATAAAACTGGCTCGACAATCCGGCGAGATTTCGTCGTTCGAATGCGAGATCATTCACGAGAACGACCACGTTGTCTACAAGGGCGGCATCACGCCGATTTTCGAAGTCGAGTTTAATTGGAAGGACCCCGGCGAGCCGGTAGCGGTGTACGCGGTCGCGCGGTTCAAGGACGGCGGCCACCAGCTGAAAGTGATTGGCAAGGCCGAACTAACCGAGATCAAAACCCGCGCGATCGGCAATCGAAAATTCACTCCGTGGAACACCGACGAACCGGCCATGTGGCGGAAGACTGCGCTCCACCGTCTATGTTCCCTGTTGCCGACGTCGGCAGTGGACCTTCGGGTGATCGATGCCGACCACTATGTCCAGCACGAG
>JAPPPH010000188.1:0-1505 GCA_028817635.1 Verrucomicrobiales bacterium
ATTATGTTGCTAATTTGGTTCTGGCTGGGCATCCCGCTTGGCTTGGACGGACACCTTAGTTACACCTTGCCGAGCTGAATTGCAGGGTTGCGCAATGCTTGGCCAAGCGGTACGTTCCCGCCGTCTTACTAAAAATGAAAACGAAACAAGAAATTCGGAAAAACGGCTTCACATTAATTGAGTTGCTGGTGGTCATCGCCATCATAGCAATTCTCGCCTCACTCCTCCTCCCCGCCTTGGCCAAGGCCAAGAGCATGGCTCTCAAGACCGTGTGCGTGAACAACATGAAACAAACCAGTCTCGGTTTGTTCATGTATCGCGATGACAATCAGGGCAAGTACCTGCCCGGGCGTGGCGCCCAAGCGGAGCGCGCAGACAATATCGTGCAAAAGTGTCTGGACCTTCCGCAGGTTGCCCTGCTTCCACAATACAATCTGGCCACAAAAAAACCCGCTGGCTACAAAGAAGCCGGTGATCCTTACACACTCCAGGGATTGCAATTGAGTAAGTCCTTCGGTTGTCCCGGACTCCGTTACAATGGCAAAGTGCCTAAGGGCTACAACACCAACCCTCTTTTTCCGGCATGGGAAAAACAATATCCGCAAATGATCCTTGGCTTCCAGCATTTCGGCGGAGCGGATACTTGGAGGAATTCAGGTGGAACATTTAAGTCTCGCAGTCCGGTGAACTCTGGGCAGGATGGTCCTCAAATGGTTTTGCTGGCTGACTTGGTGGGTAAAATCGACGGTCGATGGGGTGGCGGTCGAGTCACGGCTTATGGAGGTTATCCCGCCCATGCGAATAACAAGGGACTGCCTTCGGGTGGCAACCAATGTTACGCAGATGGATCCGTTCTGTGGGTGCCGTTTCAGCAAATGTATTTCATCCACAGTTGGAATCCGGGCGGTCGCCAGTACTATATGTATCAGGAGGATCTTGGCGACATGGAGGCGAAGGGACGGGTGATCAAGGCTCGGTTATGAGCGGTAACGAAGAGTCCGGTGGGCCGGCCAAGACGGTCATGACATTGGCCGGGGCGGTGCTCGCCTTGGGACTGCTCTACTGGTCGTGGAGTTCCTTCATGGTTCAGCAGCCGTTGAAGTTGGATTACTACTGCCTTTCCTGCAAACAAACCGAGAGCATTGAGGAATTCCGAAAAGATTTTCCCGCCAACTGGAAGCAATACCCCGGTGGTGGCAGCGACTCGGTGCTCTATTGTCTAAAGTGCAAAAAGGGGAGGGCGCATCCCGTGCTGGATTGTCAAAAGTGCGGCACTGTGTTTGTTCAACATTTATTCCCCAAGTACGACGAATACGGTGATCACTCCTGCCCGAAGTGCGACGCGGAGTACGGGAAATTGGCCAAGTCGAGGGGGGTCGACTTGATGCCCAAGGCATTGAACCCCTGACACCTTCAAAAACTTTGCTGGAAAAGCGGCGCGTTTTTAACGACCCTCTCCGCGCTATTTGATGAAATTCACCGGCACTTACACGGCACTGATTACT
>JAPPPH010000188.1:1515-6817 GCA_028817635.1 Verrucomicrobiales bacterium
AAAGGAAGAGCTCATCCAGTTTTAGACTGCCAAAAGTGTGGGGCAGTTTTTATTCAACACCTTTTCCCAAAATACGATGAGTATGGCGATCATTCGTGCCCTAAATGTGACGCTAAATATGGTCAGATGGCCAAGTCCAGGGGTATAGATCTCATGCCAAAGGAGTTAAATCCCTGATTAACATTAAAATCTTTGCTGGAAAAGCGGCGCGTTTTTAAGGATTGTCTCCGCGCTATTTGATGAAATTCACCGGCACTTACACGGCACTAATTACTCCATTCCAGCGCGGCCGCGTCGACGAAGCGGCGTTTCAAAATCTCGTCAGGGAACAAATCCGGGGTGGCGTGGACGGCATCGTCCCGACCGGCACCACCGGCGAATCACCCACACTAGAGTTTAGCGAGCATATCCGCGTGATTGAACTCGCCGTGCAGACGGCCAAGGGCAAAATCAAGGTGCTCGCCGGTACCGGCGCGAACTCCACTGCCGAGGCAATCGAGTTGACTCAGGCCGCCGAGGCCGTCGGCGCGGACGGCTCCCTGCTGGTTGCTCCCTATTACAACAAGCCGTCGCAGGAGGGTTTGTTTCAACATTTTAAGAAAATAGCCAAGGCCACCAAGCTGCCGATCGTGCTCTACAGCATCCCCGGCCGCTGCAACATTGCGATTGAGGTCGCGACCGTGACGCGCTTGGCCAAGGCCTGCAAAAACGTCGTCGGCATCAAGGAGGCCGGTGGGGATGCGGATCGTGTCAGCCAGTTGCGCCAAGCGCTTGGCCAAGCTTTCAGCATCCTGAGTGGCGACGATGCACTGACGCTGCCGTTCATGTCGGTGGGCGCGGAAGCCGTGATCAGTGTGTCCTAAAACATTATCCCCCGGCAGTTGTCGCGCATGGTGAATTCCTATACCACCGGAAAGACCGCCGCCGCGCTGAAACTGCATCAGCAGTATTACCCGATGTTCCGGGACCTTTTCATTGAGACCAATCCAGTGCCGGCTAAGGCCGCCCTCGCGATGCAGGGCAAGTGCGCGGAAGAATATCGTCTGCCACTTTGCAAAATGTCGGCCGACAACCGGAAGCGCTTGGCCAAGACGCTGAAGTCCTGCGGTGTCATCTAATAAGCGAACATGACCAGAGTCATCATCAACGGATCGAAAGGGCGAATGGGGCAGGCGCTGCTGAGTTGCGGCGAGGCCAATCCTGACATTGAGATCGCGGCCGGCATTGATGTTGGCGACAGCCTTGCCGACGTGATCGCCGCGAGCGATGCCGTCATTGAGTTTAGTTTTCACGAGATTACCCGTTCGGTGGCCGAGTTGTGTGCCGAGCACAAAAAGGCACTCGTTATCGGCACCACCGGCCACACCGCCGAAGACAAGCAGGCGATCCTTAAGCTGCAGTCCGAGATTCCGATCGTGTTGGCGTCCAACTTTTCCACCGGGGTGAACACCCTTTTTTGGCTGACCCGCAAGGCGACCGAGGTGCTCGGCACCGACTTCGATCTCGAGGTCGTCGAGATGCATCATCGCCTAAAAAAAGACGCTCCCAGCGGCACGGCGGCGACGCTGTCTGAAATCCTTGCCGAGGTGCGACAAGTCTCGCTGGAAAAGGAGCTTCGCCACGGCCGGGAAGGCATTGTCGGCGAACGCACCGACTCCGAGATTGGCATGCACTCCCTCCGCGGCGGCGATGTCGTCGGCGATCACACCGTGGTCTACGCCGGGAACGGCGAGCGACTCGAACTCACCCACAAGGCCGCGAGTCGAAACACTTTCGCCAACGGAGCCCTCCGTGCCGCCATTTGGGCCTGCAGCCAGTCCCCCGGCCTCTACAACATGGAAAACGTCCTCGGCCTCGAGTAGGTCGTCGCCGCGAGTGGTCTCAAAGCCGGCAAGCGGTCAATTTCAACTTCCCCGTCAATTGGCCAAGTTGGTAGGCTGACGCCGCCGATGAAATTCTCACTCGATTTAACTGTGGCGACGTCTCCCGCGTGGGTGGATGCGGTCATGGCGGATGTGCCTGCGTTTTTGCAGGATCATGCCGACTGTGAGCGGAAGGCCTCGGCCATGGCGATGAGTCTTGTGGCCAAGTACCCGGATCGGCTCGAAATTATCCCTGAACTCATCGCCACCGGGGTGGAGGAGTTGGAGCATTTTCAGCAGGTCTACGAGATCATGCGTGAGCGTGGAATCCCCTTGGCCAAGGAGATTGAGGCGGACCCTTATATCAAGGCGTTGATGGCGTTGATTCATAGCGACTCACAACGCCGTTTTCTTGACCGCCTACTGCTGGCCTCGATCATCGAGTGCCGTGGGGCGGAGCGGTTCCGCTTGGTCTCCGAGGCGATGACCGACGACGAGCAGTTGCAGGTGTTTTATCACGACCTGTGGGTGTCGGAGGCCAAGCACGGCCACATTTTTGTGAAGATGGCGTTGGAGTATTTTGAAAAGAAACACGTCTACGATCGCCTCGGATACCTCAACGATGAAGAGGGCAAGATCGTTGCCGGGCTGGATTTCCGGCCTGCGTTGCATTAAGAATTTTCTCACATGACAAAATCAAACAAACCAGAGATGACCCGCCGCCGTTTTCTTGGCGCGAGCGCCGTGGCGACGATGGGCTTTCAAGTGGTGCCGAGCCGTGTGTTTGGAGCGAACAGCCGGCTGGCGGTTGCCGGGATCGGGGCAGGCGGAAAGGGCCGTGCGGACATCACCGGCGCGGCCAAGGCCGGGGCGGACATCGTTGCGTTGTGCGACGTGGACGACGATCGGGGTGCCAACATGTTTAAGGCGCATCCCAAGGCCAAGCGGTTCAAGGATTTCCGAGTGATGCTAGAGAAGATGGGCAAGAGCATCGATGCCTGTACGATCTCCACGCCGGATCACACCCACGCCGTAGCCACATCGATGGCGATGAAGATGGGCAAGCATTGCTACACGCAGAAACCGCTAACGCACAATGTGTACGAGGCGCGGCACTTGACCAAGCTGGCAGCGGAGACCGGTGTTGCCACGCAGATGGGCAATCAGGCTCATGCGGGGGAGCCGATTCGCCGGGCAGTCGAATTGGTACGGGCCGGGATCATCGGTAATGTCACTGAGGCGCACATTTGGACCAATCGCCCGATCTGGCCGCAGGGCATCAAGGCGCGCCCGGCCAAGGCGGACATACCCAAGGGCTTGGACTGGGACAATTGGCTTGGGCCGGCTCCATTCCGTGAATACGGCAAGGGCTACGTTCCGTTCGCGTGGCGTGGTTGGTGGGATTTTGGTACCGGTGCGCTGGGCGACATGGCCTGCCACATCATGGACATGGCCTGGTGGAGTCTTGAGTTGGGAGCCCCAAGCAGCGTCAAGGCACAGCACGGCGGAAACTCAGTCGAGAGTGCGCCGAACTGGGCAGTCATCGATTACCAATTTGGCTATCGCGGCAAGCGACCACCAGTAAAACTTGTCTGGTACGACGGAATGAAGAACGGCGTACAAAACGGACCGTCTCTGGAGACAACGGATGGCGTCAAAATGGTCAAAAAGGGCAAGGGTGCATTCGGCTCGGTGTTAATCGGCGACAAGGGGCGGATGTTTTTCAACCGCCGCTCAACGGAGTGGCTGATCACCGGACGCGATGAGGACGAAGTCAAACAGATCGAGGCCAAGACCAAAAAAACCATTCCGCGGACTAAGGACAATTACGCCGAGTGGGTGGATGCCGCTACCGGCAAGGGACACAAGCCGCTGAGTCGCTTTGAGATCGCTGGCCCGTTCACCGAAATGGTGCTGCTCGGGAACCTCGCCATCCGCGCAGGGGAAGAGGTGAAATGGGATGCCAAGAAAATGGAGTCCACCAGTGGCAAAGCCAACCGCTACATCCGCAGCGAGTATCGCAAGGGTTGGGAGCTCTAGTGAAACGGTTTCTGTCAATCGCTGCACTGTTCAGTCTGGCGCTTGGCCAAGCACAGTTGGCTGCGGCGGATAAGCCGGACTTTTCCTTCGGCGTCATCGCGGATTGCCAGTACTGCAAGGTGCCGGTGGCCAAGAACGCGAAGCGGCAGTACCCGTTATCGCGGGAGAAATTGACCCAGTGCGTCGAGCACCTGAACCGGCTTGACCTTGAGTTTGTGGTGCATCTTGGCGACTTCATCGACCGTGATTTTTCGAGCTTCGCCGATGTGGTGCCAATCTACAACCGGCTCAAGGCGGATCATTACCACGTCCTTGGCAATCACGATTTTGACGTGGCCGATGAGCAGAAAGCCAAGGTGCCGGGAGTGCTTGGATTGAAGGAGCGTTATTATCAATTCCGGCGGCGCGGCTATCGGTTCATCGCGCTGGACGGCAACGACGTCAGCCTTCACGCGTACCCGGCCGGGGATCCCCGGCTTGACCAAGCGAAGGCGTACCATGCCAAGCTCCCCAAGGGCACGCCCAAGTGGAACGGAGCACTTGGCCAAGCGCAACTCGATTGGTTGGAAAAAAACCTGAACGAAGCCAAGCGGGCCGGGGAGAAGGTGATCCTGTTTTGCCACTTTCCGGTTTTCCCGAAAGACGTGCATAACCTCTGGAACGCAAAACAGGTTTTGTCGGTATTGACCCGTCATCCGCACGTCGTTGCATATATGAACGGTCACAACCACGCCGGTGGATACGGCAAGCTGTCCGGGCAACATTACGTGACGTTTAAGGGGATGGTAAACACGCACGAGACGGCATATTCAGTGGTTCACGTTCACCGGGATCGACTGGAAATCAAGGGGGAGGGCAGGCAGCAGGACAAAACACTACCACTACCGGCGGCGAGCGAAAAAGCAGGCGACTAGTTGGCCGCCTTGGCCAAGCTCTGCTCCTCAAACTGGCCGTGAGCCCGGAACTTTTCGTAGCGCTCGGCCTGTAGTTTTTTCAGCGGCATTTTCTTCAGCGCCTTGAGGTGTTTGAGGAGTTGTTCCTTCAGGGTTTCGGCTGTTTGGCCGGGATCGTTGTGGGCGCCGCCAAGTGGCTCGGGAATAATCTCATCGACGAGTCCAAATTCCTTCAAGTGGTCGGAAGTGATCTTCAGCGCCTCGGCGGCATCCGGGGCTGCCGCCCGGTCTTTCCACAAAATGGCGGCGCAGCCCTCGGGGCTGATGACGGAGTAGTAGGCGTTCTCGAGGATCAGTACACGATCCGCCACGCCGATGCCAAGCGCGCCGCCGGAGCCGCCTTCGCCAATCACCACGGCAATGATCGGCACTTCGAGGGTCATCATCTCCTTTAAGTTCACGGCGATGGCCTCGGCGATGTGGCGCTCCTCGGCGCCGATGCCGGGA
>JAPPPH010000188.1:6827-15298 GCA_028817635.1 Verrucomicrobiales bacterium
TAATGATCGGCAGGCCGAACTTGTTGGCGAGTTTCATCAAACGCAACGCCTTGCGGTAACCCTCCGGGTGGGCACAACCGAAGTTGCGCAATATGTTTTCCTTGGTGTCACGACCCTTTTGCGTGCCCATCACCATGACTCGCTCATCGCCCAGTTTGGCGAAACCGCTGACCACGGCGCGGTCATCGGAGTAAAGCCGGTCGCCGTGCAGTTCGCTGAATTCGTCGAACGCTGTCTCGATATAGTCGAGCGTGTAGGGGCGGCGGGGATGGCGGGCGAGCTGGATGCGTTGCCAAGGGGTGAGCTTGGAGTAGATCACCTTTCGGGTCTCCTCGATTTTGAGACGAATTTGTTCAGCTTCACCCTCGAAATCGACCTCGACACCGCTCGCATGGGTGGTTTTGGTCAGCGCATCCAGCTTGGCCTGGAGTTCGATAATGGGTTGCTCGAAATCGAGATAGTCCTTCATTCCGGAGTGGCGATAACCGCCGGGGCAAATCATAGAGGGATGCCGGTGAGATTCAATCCGAAACGGGAAGCGTTGACGTGCGCTTGGCCGCTTCGTAGTTTGCCGGTGTCTCGGTCACGCAGGGTGCGTGGAGTTCGCGCGCGCTTGGATTGAGTCAGTGGGAGATTGTCCGGCCAATCGCTGGAACTGCTGACGTATCCCATGGCACGCCCGATGCTTTTGGAGAGCGAAATGTTTAGCCTACCCTCGACAACCAAAAACCGGTTCCGCTTGGCCAAGCGCTTGGTCTGGACGATTGCACTTGGCCTGATGATTAACGGCTCTCTGGAACGTGTTCAGGCGCAGATCACCATTACGACCAAGGACATGTTCAGCAAGGAGGGGCAGTACTACAAAATGTACTCCAACTTTGTGAAACATAGCTCGTCCGAAGATGAAGCGGGTGAAGAGGTGGATGTCGTGGATTACATCGGCGAAGAGGGCGAGGATCAGGTGTGGGATTTTCGCGAAGGCCCTGACGACGAGGAGATTCGGTTTGATTACGTGAATCCGAGTGAGATCGAAACCGATGTGGAATTCGAGGGTGCGACGATCGTGGAGCGCGCGACATTCAAAAGCACGGACGCTCAGAAAAGTTTGTTCCTCGACATGAAAAAAGGGGTGGGGCGATTTGTGTATGGCTTTCACGATCCGGTGGTCTATGAGGCGAAACCGTCCGTGGTGTTCGGCAACCGCCTACTCGATTTTCCGGCGGTCATCAAGTACGAGGATGAATGGGACTCGACGACATCGTTCGAGATTGAGGTGGAGTCGCTTGGGTTGGTTGTTCCGACCAAACTGGTCTACGAGTCGAGCATGAGGGTGGATGCTCACGGAATCGTGATGTTGCCGGAGCAGGGCTTTCATGACTGTTTGCGGATCAATGAACTGGTGAAATATGATCAGTTTGTGAAAATCCCCGGCCTCGGAGATGACTGGATGAACGCCGGGGCAGCCTATATCCGAAACTATTATTGGCTGGCGAAGGACATGGGCATTGTGGCGCAAATTACGTCCACACAGGATACGGCGCCTATCCCGGATGATTTCACAGCGGCCACTGCCATGTGGCGGCAGTTCGAGAACAATCACGGTAAATCGACCGATGAAGCGGAGCCGGTCGAGGGGCTCGAAGTCACTCTGGACCCCAAGGGAAACCGTGTTTTGTTGAGCTGGAAAAAAGCCGAAAATGCAGTTGCATATATGGTGCAATACACCGATAATTTGGGCCCGAACAATTGGAAGGACTTGAAGGAGACCTCCGGCAATTTTGCTTTGGACTCTATTTCCTCCCAAAAACAGCGGTTTTACCGCATTGTTTCGCTCGAGTGAGTTTATGACAACAACGGCAGCCCAGCGCCCGGTTCATCGACCGAGGCAACAGTCCGCAGGGGGGCGGATGAGGGGAAGGGCTGCGTTTACACTTATCGAGCTGTTGGTCGTGATCGCGATTATCGCGATTCTTGCGGCACTCATGCTGCCATCCCTGATTCAGGCCAAGAGCGCTGCGCGTTCACTTGCCTGCAAAAATAATCTCCGCCAATACGGCATCGCGCTTTCTTCATACGTTGGTGACCGGGAGTATTATCCGGTCTACAACTTTGATCCTGCCGACGAGGATGGAGTGCCTCACCGGTATTGGCACGAGCGACTGTTGCCATACGTTGGTGCGGACTGGGTTGGTGATTTTACCTGTCCGGACTACAAGGGGGTCACGCTACAGGGAAACGACGGTGCCGTGGCGCTGGGGAGTTACGGCTACAATGCGTTTGGCGTAAAGCTCGGCTACAGCGATCTGGGTTTGGGTGGCACGTACAGTCATACGATCATTAGTGGGGACACTGATAACACGCCGGATGATGGTGCGCGAATTGCGGAGAGCGATGTTCGATCCACTTCCAACATGATCGCAATCGGTGATGCCACGCTCATCTGGCTGACCAAGCCGATGATAAAATTGCTTTACGGTGTGGATGGCGAAGAGGGTGCCAGCGGCATGGCACATCTCGATATCAACTATCGAAACTTCGTCCAGCGTAAGGGGTATCCGTTGAGTGGTAAGATCATTTCTGCGGCCGAGTCGAGACATGGAGGCGACTACAACATCACGTTCGCCGATGGGCACGTGCAGGCCATACATCGTAAGCCTCTGCACGAACGCACCTATCGTTCGTTGCGCCGGTGGAACAACGACAATCGCCCGCACTCGGATCTTCTGAGCAACCACCAGTCCTGGAAATAAGAGGCTTTAATTCAGCCTCAGCCAAGACACCTTCAAATAAGCCGGTTCGTTTTGGCTGGCCGGGAAATCGGCCGGTTGCATCGCCTGAAAACTTTGTACGATCTTCCTGCCGCCGTCACGAATTCCGCGGCGAACCTCATTTTTAAAACTGGATGGTGAAAGGGTTACTGCGTTGCAGCATGCGAGGAGCATCCCGTTTTTGCGTACCAACGCGCTGGCGGCCTTGGCCAGGCGTCCGTAGTCGCGCTTGGCTTGAAACAGGCCGGAAACCTTGGATCGCGAGAATGTCGGGGGATCGAGAATGACGAGGTCATACAATTCGCCCCGCTTGGCCAAGCGCTTGATCCAATCAAAGGTGTCGCCATAGATGAAGTCGTGGTCGTCGGGATTCAGTTGATTCAGTCGAAAATTCTCACGTCCCCATTCCAGATATTTTTGAGAGAGATCGAGGCTGGTTGTGGAGGCGCCAGCCCGGGCGGCACAAACGGACAGCGAGCAGGTGTAGGAGAATGTGTTCAGGATTTTCGGAGCACCAACTCCACGTTCAAAAACGGGAAAACCGGGCTCGATGAGATTATTCAGCAAGCGTCCTCGGTTCTCTCTCATGTCGAGAAACAGCCCGGTGGAATAGCCTTCGTTGAAGCTGATCCGGTATTTCAAATGGTGTTCCGTCCCATTGAAAAATTCCGGAGCCTCAAGCCCCATCAGCAAACGAGCAGAAGCCGTTGTCTTGTTGATTTTTTGCACCTGCCGGTTGAGCCGCTTGTAATAGACCCCTTTTGATTTGAGGGCTCCGCGCAGGGCTTGCACAGTCTCCTGCTGGGCTTCTGTGAGAGGGTGTTCTGACTGGACTAGCAAATAGTCAGCCAGTCGGTCCACGTACAAGCCGTCCCGATCGTCCGCAGCACCGTGGATCAAGCGGTAGGTATTGGTCTTTTGATTGCGCCCGGAGCGTAATTTAAGAAGTGCGCCTCTTGAGGTTGGAAACAGGGAACTCACGGTCTACCAGAATTGCCACTGTTTTTGGGTGACCACCCAGAGGCCGAGTAGAAGGTTGGTGATCGCGTGGGCCGTGATCGCGTCACCGAGTCTGTTGGTGCGCAACACCACCCACTGGTAAATCATCCCGCACAGGATTCCGGCCAGCCAGTGTTGATGGGCCAGCCCGAAAATGAGAGAAGTGCCAAGGAACGGCCTGATATCAAACAAGTTGTGTGGAGTGAAAAGCCAGTTGGGCGAAAGGATGTACCGGTAGAGGAACGAACGGTAAAACACCTCCTCAAGTAATGGGACGACCAGCGTCGAACCGGCGATGCGTGTCCCGGCGAACAGCCAAATCATCATCGCGTTATCACCAAAATGTTTCGGTAGATTCCAAGAGTCATCCGGTTCCATCAGCTTCGGGTAGGGAAAGTCCAGACCGATCCACAGTAGAAACACCAGCAACCCGGCGCCAACGGCCTCGATGCTCAGCGCCCATCGCATCTCACCGACAAGCGGCCAGATTGTCCAGATCAGCCATGCCCCAACCAATGTTTTCAGCAGATAAACCCAAAACTGGGACTCTGGCCCAAAACTCCCCTGTGCCGATGTGAGGACGAGAAAGACGACAAACGGGAGTACGCGCGCGAGTAGCGGCGATGCCTGCAGTTTGTCGTTTAGCGAACTCATCTCATTCGGCGTTGCGAAGGATCGCTCGAGTGGCGGTAAGAAAGCGCTCCATCTCTTTCTCAGTGCCGATTGTGATCCGTAGCCGATCGCGAATCCCTGATTTGTCGAACCAGCGAGTGAGGATGTTTCGATTTCTCAACTCGATGAACCATTCTCCGGCGGTGATGCCCCTTGGTTTGGCGAAAATGAAATTGGTTTGAGACGGCAGCACATCAAAGCCAAGCGCGGTCAGTTCCCGGGTCGTGCTGTCCCGCAGAGCGATGATTCGCTCGAACTGTTTCCGGTAGTAACCAAGATCGGACAGAGTCGCGAGTGCGGCCGCTTGGCCAAGGCCGTTGGTATTGTAACTGTCTCGGATGCGGTCAAGCGCAGCGATCAGGATGGGGTGCCCGATGAAATAGCCAACGCGCTGAAAACAGAGTGAATAGGCCTTGCTAAACGTCCGCGAGATGATCACGTGCGGATAGCGCTTGGCCAAGCGTAGGGCGTCCTCATCGGCAAAGTCCACGTACGCTTCATCCAGAATAGTTACCCCCTTCTGGGCTTCGCAAAACTTGGCCAAGTCTCGTGTGTGATAGCCCCGCCCGCTTGGTGCATTGGGCGTCGTGACGTAAGTGAGCGCTGCATTGAAATTCCAGTTGCCCGCTTGGAGTGCGGCATGATCGGGCAGGGAGAAATCGGAAGGCAGTTTGACTTCATTGATTCGCGACCCGTGGATGGCGGCGAGGATCGGGTAGAGCGAATAGCTCGGGGTGAAATATTGAATCGTTTGCTTCGCGACTTGGCGTGGTGAATGATGGCCGGAATGCTTTGGCTCCACAAAACAGCGAGTGGCCAAAGCGAGCAGTTCGTCTGAGCCGTTGCCGACGATGACGTTTGATGCCTTGCAGCCGTGGAGATCTGCTATCGCTTCCCGAAGCGGTTGTGCGGTCGGATCGGGGTAAAGACGGAGCCGGTCGTCTGCGGCCTTTTGGATCGCCCGCAATACCTTGGGCGATGGAGGGGCGGGGTTTTCGTTTGTGTTGAGTTTGATGAGTCCGCGAACCTTCGGTTGTTCACCGGGTACGTAACCGTGAAGGCGTCGTACCAACGGGCGGACGAGAGACTCGGCGGGGGACGGCGATTTGCGCTTGGCTGGCATGGGTTACTTCTCCAGCCGGATTGCGGCGGAGCGGCCGTGTGCGTCGAGGCCTTCCAGCCCGGCGAAGGTGTTGACTGTCTCGATGGACCGGGTCAGGGCCGGCTTTGAGTATTCGACGACGCTGGTGCGTCTTTGAAACATATCGACCGTCAAGCCGGGGAAGGAGGCTCCCGCGCCGCCGGTTGGCAATGTGTGGCTCGGCCCGGCCATGTAATCACCCAGCACAGTTGGCGTCCAGGTGCCGACGAAGATCGCGCCGGCCGTGGTGATCTGTTTCACGGCATCCTTTGGGGATTTCAGCATCAACTCGCAGTGCTCTGGGGCGAGTCGGTTCGCCAGCGTGATTCCGTCCGAGATGTTTTTCACCTGAATTAACCAGCCGTTTTTCTTGAGCGTCTTTTTGATAAGGCTGGCCCGCGAGAGAGTGGGGAGTTGTCGCTCGATCTCTTTTTGCACCTCGGCGATCAATTTCCCGGATGGGCTGGCGAGCCAGACCCGCTCGTGGCCGGAGCCATGCTCGGCCTGAGCCAACAGGTCGGCAGCAGCGTATGCCGGATTGGCGCTGGAGTCAGCGAGCACGAACAGTTCGCTTGGGCCGGGCAATAGGTCGATGGAGACCCGACCGAATAGCAGTCGCTTGGCTGCCACGACATAGGCGTTCCCGGGGCCGAAGATTTTTTGCACCGGCCGGATGGTCTTGGTGCCGCAGGCGAGTGCGGCAATTGCCTGTGCGCCGCCGACGCGGTAGACCTCGGTTGCTCCCGCTTGGCCAAGTGCGGCGAGGAGGTCGGGGTTGACCTCTCCGTTTTTGTCGCACGGGGTGCAGGCGACAATCTCCGCACAACCGGCGGCCTTGGCGAGGGTGACAGTCATCAATGTGGTCGAGGCCAAGGGGGCGGTGCCTCCGGGGATGTAGACGCCGACTCGCTGAAACGGGTCGAACTTTTCACCAACAGAGCCACCTTGCGCATTCCGAGCCTTCCAGTTTTTGCGAAGAGACTGTTTGGCAAAGGAGGCGACGTTCGACTTGGCCAAGCGGATGGCGCGCTTGGTTTTCGGGTGTGTATTTTTCCATGCCTCGGCCAAGCGCTTGGTCGGAACCGCGAGGTCGGCGGCTCGCAGTTTGGCTCCGTCAAATTTTTGGGTGTACTGCAGCAACGCCTTGTCACCGTTGCGTTCGACGCCGCGAACGATGTCGAGGGTGCGCTGCTCGATCACGGGATCGAACAGGCTGGACGCCGCAGCGAGTTTCGCCAGCTTGGCTTCGAATCGAGCATCCGTGTGTCGGATCAAATTCATCGCGCGGCACGATACGGGAAGGGGGTTGCCAAAGTCAAAGCGCAGGTTGTCAAGTCCGGATGAGCGCTAAGAGAACCAATTTTTTTATTTTTAAGTTTGACGAGGGCTACCCGATTATGTCGCTATCGCAAGTCTGTTTTATTGACACAAGCGAATGCCAAGAACAGCCAAGAAGAAAAAACCAGCAATCAGCTCCGCCAAGGCGTCGAAGTACGACGCCCATCACAAGGTAATCGACAACACGTACGGTGACTTTGCCGACCTGCGTCATCAGTTGTCCGAGTCCAAGGAGGATGTGGCCGAGCGTGCGGCCTTGTTAAAATTGTTTTCCGAGTGCGCCGACTCACAGCGCTCGTGGTTGCTGCTGGAGGACTACTTCAGCAAACTGACCCTGTCGCGCAAGGATTTCAGCGCGGACGATTGGTGGGGCGGCCTCACGCAGTTGAGTGGCGACACGCGACTGGAGGAGTTGGCACTGGTGTTCATGAAGTCCGGTCGCTCGGTGCCAAACGAACTGATGCCCTACGCCAATTTTTCGCGCTTCGCGGAAGTGGAACAGGAGGAGAAGGACTTCCAGTTGTTCAAGGGGTTGGAGGAGTGGATGTTTCCGCCGTCACCGGGGCATCTCGACGCGCCAAGAGCGACGATTCAGGTTTATGGCAGGGTTGTTCAGGATAAGGATTTGCCGGGGCTGAATCGGCTCGGCGTTGAAATCCATGTGATCCGACCGCGCACCGGAGATCGCGTCAAGACGTTGGACGACATGGCTGACCTGACGATGCGTGCTGCACATGAGCAGGAATTGTTTCCGGCAGATGACTGGAATTTCATCCGCTGGTCCTCCGGTATCCGGCATGACTACGACACTGAGGCGGAGTTGATTCCGCTCGAGGGTGCCGATCTCCTGAAGTGGATGGTGCAGTGGGGGAAGACTGGCCGCATCGAGTTGGAGGGTGAAGGCAAACCAATCGAGTTCATGGGGCGCATCATCGAGATGGAGCCGGACTTGGAGAAAGACAAGTCCAACCTGTATTTCACTCACACGGTCAAGTTGCCCGGAAAAAAATCGTGCCCGATGTCGGATGTGGTCTTTTTCGCCGGGGAACCGACACTGGCATTAATCGGAACGGAGGTGTTCCTCCTTCGCAACGCCCCCTCGTCGGAGGTGTTGGGCAATTGGGCCAGTAAACAAAAAGCACCCGTCTCCAAGCTCACGCATCGGTTGCTGACGAATCTTCGCAAGATCAAGACGACCAACGGCGTCAACTGGGAGCAGCTTTGCGAAACTCACAAGGCAACGCCACGATTCGTCTTCGAGATGGCCGAGGAGACGGTGCGTTTGAAGTTGCTGGCAAAGAGCGAAAGCGACAAGTCGATGTGGCAATGGAGTGGCCATGAGTGGATTCGGGAAAAGTCGCAAAAAAGAAAATCGATTAAGCCGGAGGTGTTGGATGATGATCGACTGGAGGCCGCAGTTGAGTGGCTGAAGCGACTGGACTGGTTCACGCCGGAACCGGGTTTGTGGGTCGGCGATGCCAATCCGCTTTTTCTTGAAAGTTTGCACGCCGCTTGGCCGGACCGCCCGGAGGCGGATTACGTGGGCGATCAGG